>NZ_JBIAUE010000034.1:0-61127 GCF_042892615.1 Streptomyces sp. NPDC001750
CGTAATCCGTGGCGGATCGGCGCGCGGCGTCAGATGTGGTGCATCGCAAGGCGGAGGGGCGCCCGCATACGGGACGTATGTGGGCGTTCCGACAATGCGGCGAGGTGCCGCGGCTGTCGTCGGGCGCCCGTCAGGGATTACGGGACAGCCCTTAGGTCATCATCCGCACCGGCCTCGGTCTCTGTCGCTGTGGAACGACCCAGTTCGCGGCAGCCATCGGCGACGACACCCAGGCCGGCAGCAACATCGGCATCGGCTTCGGCGTCGCCATCGGTCGCCGTCAGATCACCAGCGGCGTCACCCTCGCCATCCGCACCATCCCAGGTGCGGCGGGGTGGTGCTCGGTGGCGCGGGTGTTGTTGCGGGAACGGCCGGTCCGATCCGATTGATTCACCGCCGTCAAACGGTTCGGCTGTTCGTGCCGGCCTGCGCTCGTCAGATGGCGGGTGGGGTGCGCAGCGCGAGGATGGCCAGGTCGTCGTGGCCGTCGCTGGGGTGGCGGTCGGCGAGGAAGTGCACGAAGTCGTCGAGCGGCAGGCGGACATGGTCGGCGGCGAGTGCGGCGAGTCGGGCCAGGCCGTGGTCGATGGGGTGGCGGGGGTGTTCGACGAGCCCGTCGGTGAAGAAGACCACGGTGGCCCCGGCGGGCACGGGGTGGGTGTGGTCGGGACGGTACTGGTCGGTGTTGACCGCGAGCGGCAGGCCTGGCTCGGCGTGGAGATACTCCGTGTGCCCGTCGGGGCTGATCAGGAGCGGGGGGAGGTGGCCGGCCGTGCTCCAGTGCAGCCGCCAGCCGTCTTCTGCAGGCTCGATACGGGCCAGGCAGGCGGTGGTGACGGGCAGGTCGGTGATGTCGTGCAGGGTGCGGTCGAGCTGGGTGAGGACAGAACTGGGCGGGGTGAGGCGGTCGTAGAGCAGGGCCCGCAGCATGCTGCGGGTCTGGGCCATGGCGGCGGCTGCGCGCAGGTCGTGGCCGACGACATCGCCGATCACGACGGCGCACGTGTTGTCGGGCAGCCACAGGGCGTCGTACCAGTCTCCGCCGAGATGGCCGGGACTGGGAGCTGGGCGGTAGATGGCGGCACTGGTGAAAGGGTGCAGGTCGGGCAGGGTGGGCAGCAGAAGGCGCTGGAAGTGTTCGGCGCTGGTGCGGACCTGCTCGAACAGGCTGACGTTCTCGATGGCGATGCCGGCGGCGCCGGCCAGGGCGACGACGATGTCCTCGTCGTCGCGGTCGAAGGGCTGCCCGTCACGGCGTTCGGACAGGTAGAGGTCGCCGTAGATGGTGCCGCGGACGCTGATGGCGACGCCCAGGAGGGTGCGCATGCCCGGGTGGCCGGGCGGGAACCCGGCCGAGGCGGGATGGGAACGGATGTCATCGACGCGCAGGGGCTCGGGGTGGTGGATCAGATGTCCGAGAACACCGCGGCCACGGGGGAACTCGATCCCGGCCAGGCTGTTGCGCTCGGACTCCGACAGGCCCGCCGTGATGAACTGCCCCAGTTGCTCGCCGGACTCGTCCAGTACGCCCAGCGCGCCGTAGCGGGCACCGATCAGGTCCTTGGCGGTGGTCACGATGCGGCGCAGGACCGCGGGCAGATCCGTCTCCTGACTGATCGCCAGCACCGCGTTCAGCAGCCCCTGCAGCCGGTCCTTGGCGGTGGTCAGGTCCCGCAGTTGCGCGGCGATCCGGTCCAGCTGGCGATCCAGCCGCAGCCTCAGTTCAGTGTGCGGCTGCTCGGGTTCCTCCTGCCCGCCCGCCATCATGACCGCCCGGCCACTGCATCCGCACCGCGGTCACGCATCGACTCACACAGCCACTCACGCCAGCGATACACGCCCGGCCTCCTGACCCCACAGTCATCGGACAAGGCCCCAGCGTGACACGACGAGGCGGTCCACCCCGGCCATTACTCCCGCGGCAGCATGCCCCCAGTCGGCACCCTCCGGTGCGGTGAGGCGGGGGAAGACCTACCCGCCCCATCGCCGGTGGGGTCTTCGGGCTTGGGTGATCTCGATAGCCTCGGCACCTCGTCCACCCCGTGCTGGCACCGCTTCTCGCTGCACCGGTCAGCGGCCTCGCCCCGGGGAAGCGGCTTTATGCAGGCCGACGGTTCAACGGCGGCATTTCAGGTCCGGCGCAGTCCATTCCGCTACCGCTCCGGGTGGGCTGCCATCCGTCGGTGTTGCTGAGGCTCTCCCAGGGGGCAAGGCCCGTAGTGGCTTGTCCCGATCGGCCCTGCCCTCTGCCAGGGCGCCCTGGGTCCTGGCAGAGGGCGATGACCTTGAAGAGGTCGAACAGCGCGATCTGTCAGTCGGTGGGTATGAGGTTCTGCGGGATCGTGGCGTCCTTTCAGCTCAGGGGCGGGGGTCCAGGGCACGGGCGAGCGAGTCGAGGGAGGCCAGGGGGTCGGGGCCGGTGGGAGTGAGGACGACGCTGGTCGCGCCGGCTGCGTGGCGGGCCTTGATCGCTTCGCGCGCCTGGGCGGGGGTTCCGGCGATGCTCAGCTGGCGGACCCAGTCGGCAGGCATGGTCCGCGCGAATGTCTGGGCGTCGGGGCATGCGGCGCGGTGTGCACGCAACTGTGCGGCGAAGGGAAGGGGGTCGATGTGTGCGGCCCAGGCCGGCTCGCCGATGGCGGTCAGGCCGTCGCGGACGCGGGCGAGAGCGGTGTCCTCGTCGTCGTCGACGGCGGCGGCGTCGTAGGTGACGACTTCGGGGCTGCTCGTGTGAGGAGCGCCGTTCATGTGCTGCAGGGAGGAGGAGATGTAGGCGGGGGCCGCGGGCTCGGCCAGGAGGAGCCCGTCGGCCACCTCGCCTGCGGCTGCCTGCGACTTGGGACCGCGTACGCCCAGGATGACCGGGGGGACGATGTCGGGGGTCTCGGTGAGGACGACGCCCTCGCAGCGCACGTAGCGGCCGTCGGCAGGGCCGGGCTCACCGCGTATGAGCAGGCGCAGCGCAGTCGTGTATTCCCTGATCAGGGTCAGGGGACTGGCTGGCCAGGCTCCGGCCTGGCGCATCCAGTCGGGCATGCCGTGTCCGATGCCGGCGATCAGCCGACCGGGGTAGAGCTGGGCGAGGGTGGCCAGTTCCATCGCGGCGAAGCACACGTTGCGGGCACCGGCGGGCATGATGCCGATGCCGACGGTGATGCGGGTGGTGCTGGCGAGAGCGGGGCCGGCTTGTGCGAGTCCACCGCGCCAGCCGAGGTCTTCGACCACCCACATCTGGTCGAATCCCAGTTCTTCTGCTCGCCGGGCGAACGGCAGTATGTCCTGGACGGGTAGTTCGCGGGGGAGCATTACGCCGATGCGGCCGCGGGTGGGGTTGCGGTCTGATTCGGGCATGGCGGGTTCCTTGTGCAGAGTGGCGGACTTGTCCTTGTACCCGGTCGGCAGTCGGCCGGGTGAGTGGGTGGGGGCACGGTGTCGGGGCGGTGGCGCCCGGGCGTTCAGCGGCTCTGCGCCGTCTCGTGCGGGCGGGTCGGCTCCGGCACGCAGGATTGTCGCGGTCGCGGTCACGGAGAGGGGGGCAGCAACGGGAAGGCGTGGTCGAACGCCATGAGGCGGGTCATCCGGCCGCTGTGGGCGGGGCGGGCGAGCATGCCGACAGAGCCGAGTTCGGCGGCGAGGGGGACTGTGGTGCCTGCGGCGACGGGCAGGCGTGCCCGGCTGCGCTGAACAGCCGAACGCGGCCGCGTGTCCGGGCCGCCCACTGCAGGTGCTTTGCCCTTGATCCGACGCAGGCATGAAAGGTGCGTCACAGCCAGCCCGCCTTCGCGGTCACCTCGGCGGCGACCTCACCGACCGGGCGCGTGGTGGCGTCGACGGTGAAGTCGTCGGCCGCTGCTCGTTCGAGGATCCCGGCCAGCTCGCCGGCCCTGGCCAGGTGCCATCGCAATACCTCGGGCTCACCATCGTGGCGCCGCGTAAGCCGCTGGTGGATGACGGGCAGTTCGGCCCGGAGCCGGCACACCGAAAGCTCGGCACCGACCGCGTCGCCGCACAGCTTCCGGTCCTCCTGATTCTCGATCACACCGGCGAGGACCAGCCGATCTGCTCCCGCAGCGAGGTAGTTACCCGCGATGCTGCGCAGGTTTCGCAGCATCATGCCGAAGTTGAAGCGGTCTTCCGACGGCGTTGGCCAAGACTGCCTCAGCCAGTCGAGGTCGATGACGGCGTTGGGTATGCCCGCATGGGTGAGAAGGTCGCCCACGCTTTCGGCCACCGATGTCTTGCCGACGCCGACAGTGCCGTTGATCAGGAGGGCACGGGGCTCGGGAGAACGTTCTGCACGCATGCGTGAGACTCTACGATCCACCGTCCACGAGCCCCTTCTCCATTTCGTCCCGGCGAGCGCGGGCAGGGTTCACACATGGCGGAGCCATGTGACGGTCTGGGCGAGCGTGGCGGCGACACGGGACTGCTCGGCCCATCACACGGGCTGTCCCGGACCCCATCAATCCGGTTGTCCCGGAAATGGCAACAGGATTTGCTCGTGGTGTGGTGCTGGAGCACCTTGGGTGCCGGAGGTGATCGCAGTGATCAAGACGATGGTGAATACGCGCGGCGGCGCGGCGCCGACTGGTGACGAGGTCTACGACGTGGCGGTGATCGGTGCCGGAGCAGCCGGCCTGAGTGCCGCGCTGCTGCTCGGACGGGCCCGTCGCAGGGTGGTGGTGATCGATGCCGGTGAACCACGTAACGCGCCTGCCGCGCACATGCACGGCTTCCTCTCCCGTGACGGCCTGCCCCCGGCCACCCTGCTCGACCTGGGGCGGGCCGAGATCGCCCACTATGGGGTCGACGTCATCCGGGGCCGGGTGGAACATGTCGAGCCCGGCTACGGCGTGCGCCTGGAGGGCGGACCCGTGCTCAGGGCCCGCCGTCTCCTGGTCGCCACCGGGCTGCGCGACGAACTGCCCGACATCCCCGGTGTCCGGGAGCGCTGGGGCAAGGACCTTCTGCACTGCCCGTACTGCCATGGCTACGAGGTCCGTGACCAGCCCCTCGCCGTCCTCGGCACCCACCCGGGGGCCGTGCACCAGGCCCTGCTTCTGCGCCAGTGGAGCGAGGACATCGTCTTTCTCACGCACGCTCTCGAACTCTCCGAGCAGGAGCGGGAACAGCTGGAGGCGTTCGGCGTGAGCATCGCGGAGGGCCAGGCCGTGCGGCTCGTCGTCGACGACGACCGCCTGCGCGGCATCGAGCTCACCGACGGCCGGGTCATCCCCCGGACCGCGGTCTTCCTCTTCCCCCGGCCCGCCCCGCGCGACGACCTTCTGGCGCTGCTCGGCTGTGCCAAGGACGAGCAGGGCTGGGTCGTCACCGACCGCACCGGCCGCACGGGCGTCGCGGGTGTCTGGGCCGTCGGCAACGTCGCCGACCCGCGAGCGCAGGTCATGGCCGCGGCCGGCATGGGGTCCACCGTCGGCTTCGCCATCAACACCGACCTGCTCCACGAGGACGTGGAGCACGCCACCGCGCGCCATCGTGCCACGGCTGCGCAGACCTGATCGCTGCTCAGGCCACGGGGGAGTTGTCGTGGCAGCCCGCGTTGCCCTGCCAGAGATCGGGGCGGCCGAGCAGGCCCGCCCCGGGGCGCTCGGTGATCTGCGCGGTCGGATCGCCCCTGGCGTCGGGGTACTCGCTCACGAACACATCGACAAGGAGAGTCTCACCATGGCAGCAAAGCGCGGCGGTCCCGTGGACAGCGTCACCGAGCAGACGTTTCCCGTCCGCGTACTGCAAGCGAAGCGGCCCGTCCTGATCCAGTTCTGGGCCCCCTGGTGCGGGCCGTGCATCAGGGTCACCCCCATCATCGAGGAGCTGGCCGCCGAGCGTGCGGGCGTCCTGGACGTCGTCAAGATCAACGTCGACGAGGAGCCCGGACTGGCGGACCGGCACACGGTCTCCTCGATCCCCGCTTTCGTGGTCTATGCCGACGGCGCCCCCGCGAAGGCATGGACAGGGGCCGCGCCCAAACCGATTCTGGAACGACACCTCGGTCCCTTCCTCCGCTGAGCTCCGGCGGGCATCACGGATTCCGCGCGCGGGACACGTCATGCCCGCCGTGCGCACCTCTGGCCAAGCCCCCGTCCGGCAGGCCATGGCACAGGCGGAGCGTCGGCAATGGACGACGATGCCGCGGACGGGCGTGCCGGACCCGCTCATCTCGGCTGACATCCGACCTCTGGTTTCGTGCGTCTCGATCCGCCGGACAGACCCCAGCCACCTCCTCCGGATCGGAGTACCTCATGCACCACCACGTTCACCGCCACCCCCAGGAACACGCCCACGACATCGACTGGGACGCACTCTGCTCCCATCTGGAACGCGAGGCCGAACTGCACGCCCCCGCGCTCACCCAGGCCACGAACTGGCTGCGCGATCTGCTGACCGGCGTCGACGCGAGGCGTGTACTCGACGTCGGCAGTGGGCCGGGCATAGTCGCCGGCCTGCTCGCCGACGCCTTCCCGGACGCCGAGGTTGTCGCCGTCGACCAGTCGCCTGCCCTGCTGGAGCACGCCCGCACACGCTCGTCCGGCCGTATCGCCACCCAACAGGCCGACCTCCCCGCCGAGTTCGGCAAGCTCGGCATGGCCGATCTGATCTGGTCCGCCAACGCCGTCCACCATCTCGGCGACCAGCAGGCGGCATTGGCCGCGCTCGCCGCCTCCCTGCGCCCCGGCGGACTGCTCGCCGTGGCCGAATGCGGCCTGCCCGTACGTTTCCTCCCTCGTGACATAGGCCTGGGCCGCCCGGGACTCCAAGCCCGCCTGGACGCCGGCAACGAGGAAGGCTTCGCCACCATGCGTGCCGAACTCCCAGGCTCCGTGGACGAGGTCGAGGACTGGCCCGCCATGCTGGCCCAGGCCGGACTCGTCCCCACCGGCACGCGCACCTTCCTCACCGACCTGCCGGCCCCACTCGGACTCCCGGCACGCGAGTACCTGCACACCCGTCTCGCCCGGCAGCGCGACCAGTTCGGCGAGCACCTGGACGACCAGGACCGCGCGGCTCTGGACGCTCTCCTGGACGCCGACGCCGCCACCGGCATCCTCTGGCGCCCCGACGCCTTCTACCTCACCGCCACCACCGTCCACACCGCCCGCTCCCGCGCCGCCTAAGGGCTGTCCCGTAATCCCTGGTGGATCGGCGCGCGGCGTCGGATGCGGTGCATCGCAAGGCGGAGGGACGTTCGCATGCTGGACGTATTCGGATGTTCCGACAACGCAGCGAGGGGCCGTAGCCGCCGTCGCGCGCCCGCCGGGGGTTACGGGATCCCTGAGGGCGTGTTGCGGAAATCCCGTCCGGCCCGCGACGCCCGGCACGGCGCCCAGAGAGAGCGGGGGCGAGCAGTCGGCCCGGCCGGATCCGGGAGACGGGAGACCTGGCGGGAGCCGATCCCTGCGTGCACGTCCCGCCGGGACATCCTGTTTCCGGGCTCGATGTCCGCGGACCTGCGCCCGTCGAGAATCGGGCGGAGAGGCCGAGCACGCCATCGCAGGCCCTGACAGAGACAGCCGTCCTGCAGCGTCTGCATGCATTGGGATCCGACCGGTACGGGAGCCGCGCCGCGATCTGCGACGGAAGGCCGCCTGTGGTCCCGGCCTGCGTGACACCGCGTTCGGGGGTGCACGCCCCGGCGCTCCCTCACGGCACCGCGTGCAGCAGGCATGCTGGCGGGCGTGCCCGCCGGCCCCGCACACGAAGCATCTCCGGGGGCACGCCCAGCCGCGCCGCTCGACGATCCGGCCGGACCCATGCCATCGTGATACGCCCGGCGGCCGACACCAGCACGCCGGTCGGGGGGTACTCTGTGGCCCGGCACCGCCGCAGTGGTGGTGCCGGGCCGGAGGGCAGGCTCGGCCCCTTCATCCGCGCCTGGCCGATGCCCGGCACCGAGGCTGGTTGTAGCGCCCTGGCAGGTCGTTTCAGCTGGCGGGTTCTTGGCCCTGGCGGAGACGAGTGGGCTTGGCCCGGACGTGCACGCGTTCCCCCTGGGGGCCGAACAGGTTGAGCACCTCCACGGGGGACTCGCCTGCGGGGCCGAACCAGTGTGGCAGGCGGGTATCGAACTCGGCCGCCTCACCCGGCCCCAGGATCAGGTCGTGGTCGGCCAGGATGAGCCGGAGGCGTCCGGACAGGACGTACAGCCACTCGTACCCTTCGTGCGTGACCGGTTCGGGCTGGTTGTGCTCTGCGGGGATGATCGACTTCCAGGCTTGCAGGCGCCCCGGCTGCGTCGACAGCGGAATCACCGTACGACCGCGGTGAACGCGGGGTTTGCAACGGACCCGCGGGTCGCCGACCTCCGGCGCCCCGACGAGTTCGTCCAGGGGCACCTGGTGGGCCTGTGCGATGGGCAGCAGCAGCTCCAGACTCGGCCGGCGCTGCCCCGACTCCAGCCTCGAAAGGGTGCTCTTGGAGATGCCAGTGGCCTCGGCCAACGCCGACAGGGACACGCCGCGCTGCGCGCGGATGCGCCTGAGGCGGGAGCCGACCTGGGCCAGCGTGGCGGCGATCGGTGATTGCTCGTCCATACCCCCATTCCACCTCGCGCGTCCCGGAAATGGCAACAGGAGTTGTCGTTCCAGCGCCAAGCGCGCACGATCGCGGCAGGAGGTTGTTCACATGATCAAAACGACGAACGACAAGAACACCAGGGCGCAGTACGGCGACGCGGACGAGGTCCACGACGTGGTGGTGGTCGGCGCCGGAGCGGCCGGCCTCAGCGCCGCACTGCTCCTCGGCCGCGCTCGCCGCAAGGTGGTGGTGATCGACGCCGGCGAGCCGCGCAACGCGCCCGCCGCGCACATGCACGGCTTCCTGTCCCGCGACGGCCTGCCTCCCGCGACCCTGCTCGACCTCGGGCGCGCCGAGATCGACCGCTACGGTGTCCAGCTCCTGCGCGGCCGGGTGGAACAGATCGACCACGGCTACTACGTCCGCATGGCGGGCGGGGTGGTGCTCAAGGCACGCCGCGTGCTGATCGCGACCGGACTGCGCGACGAACTCCCCGACATCCCCGGCGTCCGCGAACGATGGGGGAAGGACGTCCTGCACTGCCCGTACTGCCACGCCTACGAAGTCCGCGACCAGCCCCTCGCCGTCCTCGGCACCCACCCGGGAGCGGTCCACCAGGCGCTGCTCCTGCGTCAGTGGAGCGACGACGTCGTCCTCCTCTCTCACACCCTCGAACTCTCCCCACAGGAGCGGGAACAGCTGGAGGTGCGCGGCCTGTACCTGATCGAGGGCGAGATCAAGCAGCTCGTCGTCGACGATGACCGGCTCCGCGGAATCGAACTCGCGGACGGCCGGGTCGTTCTCCGCACAGCTGCCTTCCTCTTCCCCCGCCCCGTTCCGCACGACGAACTGTTGACCCGGCTGGGCTGCGCCAAGGACGACGCCGGCTGGGTCGTCACCGACCGCACCGGCCGCACGAGCGTCCCGGGTGTCTGGGCCGTCGGTAACGTCGCCGACCCGCGTGCGCAGGTCGTGGCCGCGGCCGGCATGGGGTCCACCGCCGCCTTCGCCATCAACACCGACCTCCTGGACGAGGACGTCGACCGCGCCGTCGAAGAGCACCGCCACGCAGCTGCTGCCATCCGGTAGCGACCTGCGCGGCAACGCCACACCTCTTTCCCACCCGTACAAGACAGGAAGACCACGCATGCCCGCACGTTCCTCACGCCCGGTTGACAGCGTCACCGAGCAGACGTTCACCGAGCGCGTTCTCCAGGCGGAGCGACCCGTCCTGATCCAGTTCTGGGCCACCTGGTGCCACCCGTGCCGGATGGTCACCCCCATCGTGGAGCAGTTGGCCGCCGAACAGTCCGGCGACTTGGACGTGGTCAAGGTCGATCTGGACGCGGAACCCGGGCTGGCCGCCCGGCTCGGCATCACCTCTGTTCCCGCCTTCGTCGTCTACACCAGCGGCCGGCCCGTGGGCGGATGGGTCGGCGCGGCGCCCAAGCACGTCCTGGAGAAGCAGCTCACCTCGATCCTGCGGAGCGGGAGCAACAGTCAGTGAGCGCTGAACCCGAACAGGCCACACAGCAGATACAGGCCACTCGCGGGGACTGCCGTTCGGTGTCTATCTGCTCGCCTTCTGTCTGTTCGCGATGGGCAGCGCGGAGTTCCTGGTCGCCGGGGTGCTGCCGGCAATCGCGGACGACCTGCACATCACCTTGTCATCCGCCGGTGCCCTGATCTCGGCGTTCGCCATCGGCGTCGTCATAGGCGGGCCTCCGCTGGCCATTCTGACCCTGCACTGGCCGCGTCGAACCACACTCATTGCCACCCAGGCCGTCTTCGCCGTATCCGTGGCAGTCGGTCTTCTCACCGACAGCTACACGGTGCTGATTGTCACCCGCTTCCTCTGCGGTCTCGCCTATGCCGGATTCTTCGCGGTTTCGACGGTCACCGCGATCAGCCTGGTCACACCCGACCGCACCGCCCGTGCCTCCGGTGTCGTCGTCAGCGGGCTCAGCCGCGCGATGACCGCGGGTGGACCGGCCGGCGCGCTGATCAGCCACTTCACGGGATGGCGGGGCGGATTCTGGGTAGTGGTCGTCCTCACGGTCCTCGGCGCGCTCTCCGTCCCCTTCGCGCTGCCGGTAACGAGCACGAGCGCGGAACCGAGTGTGCGGCGTGAACTCAGTACCATCGGACGACCGCAGCTGTGGATCGTCTACGCCGTCACCATCCTGAGCACCGCCGCCTACATGATCTCGTTCAACTACCTCGCGGCATTCCTGACCGACGTCACCGGCATCCGCGAAGTCTGGGTTCCCGTGATACTGGCGCTGTTCGGCGTCGGCGCTTTCATCGGCCTGTCCATTGGAGGTCGGATCGCCGACAGGCGGCCCTGGCAGGCTCTGATGGCCGGGGCGGTCGGAATCCTGGTCTGTTCCGTCCTGCTGGCGCTCCTTGCCCAGTACGCGCTGGCTGTCGTCCCCCTGGTCCTGTTCCTCGGGGTAGCTGGATTCGTGCTGAACCCAGCCATCTACGGGCGCGTTTTCACCGTCGCGTGGGACGCGCCGACACTCGCCGGGGCCACCTCCACCTCCGCGTTCCAGTTCGGCATCGGCCTCGTCCCCGTACTGGCCGGGACCGCCCTCGGCACTGGTGCCGGTATCACCTCGGTCATCTGGATCGGTGCCGGCCTGGCCGTGGTCACCATGTCGGCCATCCTTCTCGACCGAGCGATGACACGTCGCAGCGTGCAGCCGGGTCCGGCGCCGGCATGATGCCGGATCAAGCGCCGGCATCATGCCGGATCACCGATCAGGAGGACCGGATCACCGGGCAGGTGGAACTGTCGCTGCCTGCGGTGGCGTCACCACGATCGTCTTGGACTTGGTGACAGCCAGGCTTTCGACGAGAGGGACGACCGTCAGCCGGCGTCGTTGAGGGCCTCGCGCAACCTGCGCGCGAAGGCCAGAGTGGCGGCGATCGGTGATTGCTCGTGGTGATTGCTCGTCCATATCCATTCCACCTCTCCCGTCCCGAAAATGGCAACGGGGTTGTCGTTCCAGTGTCAGGTGTGCGATCGCGGCAGGAGGCCGTCGCCGTGGTCAAAACGACGTTGCTCCGTCGGTTCGCCATGCTCAGCGTGCTCGCCTTGCTCGGTTTCCTGATGCTGCTGCTGTACGGCCAGTTCCGCGGATCCACGCCCGACCGGCTCGGATTCGCGCTGGGTGGCAGTGCGCTGGTGCGGTGGTTCGCCCTCGCGCCGACACGGCGCCCGACCGGCGGCGGCAGGGTACAGCGGGGCCTGGCCGGCTGCGCACGAGGGGTTGCTGATCGCGGGGGCGGTCGCGTGGCCGGACGCCGCCCCCGGCCCGCAGCGCTCGCAGAAGCGCGTCTCATGGTGTGGGTGCCGCGGAGCCGCACCGACCACTACGGGGACATGCTGGCCCGGCTGCGTGCCGATCACCGCGGCCCGACCCACCGCTACTACCTGGACGTGCCGCTCGAGGAAACCGTGGCCCGGCACGCCACGAAGCCGATCGCCGACGATGTCAGCGAGACGCAGCTGAGGGAGTGGTACCGGCCGCGCGATCTGCTGCCCGGCGGAGTCGAGACCGTCATCGGCGCGGACAGCACGCTCGCCGCGAGCGTCGAGCGCATCATGCGTGACACCGGCCTGGACGGCCTCCCGGCCCTCGACCACTGACACCCCCCGGCCCGTGGTTCGTCGACAAGGGATGAAGCATCCGTACGAGGGAGCCCGGCCGCCGACTCGCCCGATGCCGGTCGCGCGACCCCGAGCAGCACGGCGGGTTCTCCTCCCGGGGCGTGAAGCCCCTGGCGGGGCCCCGGGCTACAGGCCCTTGCAGATACTGCGGGCCTCGTCCAGGTCCTTCTTCACCTTCTCGTCGAAGTCGAAGACCTGGGCATGACGGTTCTGAGAGCGGCGGATGGCCTGGGCGAGCGGCCGGTACGCGGCATCCCCCGCAGCGGCCGAAGCGGAGAGTGCTCCCGCCGCGGCATACCGATTTATGGCGATCTCGCCGGCCGAGCCCTTCGCCGTGTACTTCGACTCGTCGAATCCGTCGAGTGCCCGGCAGGCGGCACTGGCGTCACCGTGCGGACCAGCCCCCTTTGCGGAACTGCTGCCGGTGTCACTGAGGGCCCACACGACCGCCACTGCCCCGCCGCCGAGCGCAAGCCCCAGCAGCAAGGAGACGACCACGACTGTGGTACGGCTTCGGGACTTCGGGGGCAACGCGGGAGAGGGTTCCGGTACAGGGGCGGCGTGCGGCTGCTGCGGGTACATCTGGCCCAAGATAGTGCGACGGGCTGCCGAATTCGTCAGCGGGGCTCCTTCAGCGCGGCTGCCCCTTCCTCGCACGTGGTTCCGGCAGCACATTGGCTGCGCCGCACCCTGAACGGGATCCCGCCACGCGGCCCGCCGCGAGGCGCAGCGGAAGCGGCGGCGCCGGGCGGGGCGAGGCGGTGGTGGCCGGCGGTGAAGTGCGGTCAGGTCGCGAAGGTGGGCACGGCGGACTCCTCCGGGCAGCACGGCGAAGTCCCCGACTGCTGCCGGGGGCTGAGGGACGGTCGGGTAGGGGACCAGCGGTGCTGTTGGGTGTCGACGGGGCGGTGGGGGGGCGGGCGGAGAGCGTTGCCACTTCGCGTATCCGGCCGGCATCCGGACCAGCCCCACCGAAACGGCGAGGCCAAGGTCTGTCCCGTAATCCCCGGTGGAAATCAGCGCGCGGTGTCGGATGCGGTGCATCGCAAGGAGGAGGGGCGCCCGCAAACCGGGTGTGTTCGGGCGTTCCGACAACGCGGCCAGGTGCCGCAGCTGCCGTCGTGCGCCAGCCAGGGATTACGGAACGGCCCTGAGGCACTCCACGTCAGTCGACAGTCACTCCATGACAGTCCCCAAGGTCACCACTACCTGCTGTACCACCGAGGCCAATTCCTCCATGAGAGATCAACCCGACTGCCGACCAGCCCTGCCACAACGCCGCCCACTCACATACATGGCGGCCCCGGTCCCGGCTGACGACTTCGGCCTCATCGTCGCCTTGCCGCAGATGGACGTGGCGTTCCTGCTGATCCGGCTCGGGTGCGAGTTCGGCATCCGGGATACGCCGGAGCGCGTACGGAATGCGTGCCAGTTCGGCGGGCGGCTCAACCGCGCTGAGCGCGGATGAGGTCGCGGTACCACGCGAAGGACGCCTTCGGGGTGCGGACCTGGGTGTCGTGGTCGACGTAGACGAGACCGAAGCGTTGGTGGAAGCCCTCGGCCCATTCGAAGTTGTCCATCAGGGTCCAGGTGAAGTAGCCGCGCACGTCCACGCCCTGGGCCACGGCGTCGTCGACGGCCTGGAGGTGGGTGGCCAAGTAGTCGATGCGGTCGAGGTCGGGAACGGTGCCGTCCGAGGTGATGACGTCCTCGACCGAGCAGCCGTTCTCGGTGATGTAGACCGGCGGGAGTGCCGGGTAGCGCTCCTTGAGGCCGACGAGCAGTTCCCGTAGACCGTCGGGGACGACGGGCCAGTCGAAGGCGGTGCGGCGGTAGCCCTCGATGGGGGCCTCTGCGAACGGCAGCCCCTCGGACGTCGGCGCCTGGATCCGGGTCGGGTTGTAGTAGTTGATGCCGAGCGCGTCCAGCGGGGCCGAGATCAGTTCGAGATCGCCGTCCCGGACGGAGCCGCCGAGGGTGGTGTCCGCGCCGAAGGCCGACAGGTCGGGGTAGGTGCCCGTGAGGATCGGGTCGTTGAACAGGCGGTTGTGCAGGTTGTCATAGGCCCGCGCGGCGGCGCGGTCGGCGGGAGCGTCGGAGGCGGGCCAGACCGGGGTGCAGTTGTTGGCGATCATCACCTGGAGGCCGCGTGCCCGCAGCTCTCTCAGAGCCAGGCCGTGGCCGAGCAGCTGGTGGTGGGCGACCGGCAGGCAGTCCAGGAACAGGGTGCGGCCCGGCGCGTGGGTGCCGAGGCCGTAGCCCCAGACCATGTGGATGAACGGCTCGTTGAGTGTGATCCACTTCTGGACGCGGTCGCCCAGCTTGTCGGCCATGATGGCGGCGTACTCGGCGAAGCGATGCGTGGTGTCGCGGTTCAGCCAGCCGCCGCCGTCCTCGAGGCCCTGTGGGAGGTCCCAGTGGAACAGGGTCGGGACAGGTTCGACGCCGCGTGCGAGCAGGCCGTCGACCAGCCGGTCATAGAAGTCCAGGCCCCGGGGACTGACCCCACCTTTACCGGTCGGCCGGATCCGGGGCCAGGCGATGGAGAAGCGATAGCCGGTGAGGCCCGCCTCGGCCATCAGCGCGAGGTCCTCCTCGTACCGGTGGTAGTGGTCGCAGGCCACGTCACCGGTGTGCCCGTCGCGGACCGCACCGGGGCGGGCGGTGAAGGTGTCCCATACCGACGGTCCGCGGCCGTCCTCCTTGGTGGCGCCCTCGATCTGATAAGACGCCGTCGAGGCGCCCCAGATGAAGTCCGCGGGCAGATGGTCCAGTGTCACGCCCAACCTCCTGAAACATGAGTAGTGCTCATGTTAATCCGTCCTCTGGGATGATGGAAGCGTGAATCAAGATCGCACCGCAGGGACGCTGCGCCGGCTGCCGGTCCAGAAGCGCAGCGCCGAACGCTTCGAACGGCTGCTGGACGCCTGCGCCGAACTCCTGGACGAGGTCGGCTATGCCGCGCTGACCACCAAGGAGGTGGCCCGCAGAGCCGAGGTGCCCATCGGCACCCTCTACCAGTTCTTCTCCGACAGGGAGGGGCTGATCGGCGCGCTCGCCGCCCGCAATCTGGAGACCTTCTTGGAGCGGGTCGCGGCCAGGCTTGAGCACGAGAAGCCCGGTGACATCTCGGGCGTCGTGGATGTGACCGTCGACGAGTTCGTCGCCATGCGCCGGACGATCACCGGTTTCGGCGTGGTCGACTTCGGCGCGGCGGGACAGGACCACATCTTGGAGCCGGTCCTGGACAACAACACCGCGGTCGCCGAACGGCTGCGCGCACTGACCGCCACCCTGACCGGGGCCCAGGGCGACGCCGAACTTGAGATCGCTGCGCGGGTGGCCCTGGAGTGCGCGGACAGCGTGCTGAAACTGGCCTTCCGTACCGATCCGCAGGGCGATTCCCAGCTGATCGCCGAGTGTAAACGAGTTCTCAACAGCTATCTGAACGATCGAATCCGGCCCCCTGGCGACTAACGACCTCGTCCACGATTGGCAGTGGAGGAAGGAGCGGTGTCTGGGGCCTTCTAATCCAAGGCGGAGGAGGGAGTCGACGCGGAGCGTCGGGGACTGACGACAACGCCGGAGGCGGAGGTCCCAGACGCCGCGACGCCGCTGCCAATCGTGGACGAGGTCGTAAGGGCTGTCCCGAGCTGTCCCGCGATCCCCGGCAGGCGCACGACGCCGGCTACGGCATCTCGCCGCATGGTCGGAACGCCCGGCGGCCTCGTCCCGGTGGCGGGCGTCGGTGTGTCGAGCCCTTCAGTCGGGTACGGGCGGCCGTGCGGGCCGGCGCGGACGGCTGGAACCGGAAGACGACGACCTCATCCTCGGTGGGGTATCGCACGGCGTGGTGCTCCAAGCGGTACTGGATGCCGCCGTGCACCACGGGCCGGATCCGCTTGTACTGCTCGACCAGCATCCGGGACCACGCCAGCTCCTCCTCGCTCCAGTTCCGCAGGTCGCCGATGCCCATCGCCCCGGTCATCGAGACGTGGAAGCGGTACCGGACCGAGGTCGGGCGGGCCGTGAAGCTGTTCGGGCTGTCGGTGACCCAGGCACCCATGGTCCGGGCGGGCAGCGGTGGCAGTGTCCGTGCTGGATCGCGACCCGGTCCGCGGCGTCGATGTCGGACGTCCAGACCTGGTCCGCGTAGGCCAGTACGCCGAGGTCGGCCCGACTGCCGCCGCCCGCGCACGACTCCACGTACAGGCCGGGACACGCGGCGCGCGGCTGGTCCATCACCTCGTAGGCGCCTCGCGTATGCCCGATCCAGACCGGGTCAGGATCGGCCGCCCCAGGCTGCCCTGCCTCACTGAAGGGCCGGTTCATGTCCCATGTGAGGAAGACGACGTCCAGCTCGGTGACGGTCCTTACCAGCCATTCGACCGCCCATTCGCGGACGTCGCGGCGGGCGAAGTCGAGCACGTGCTGGCTGCGACGCTGCGTGCGGGTACGGCCGTCCTGGCAGAGGTTCCAGTCAGGGTGCGCACGGAAGACGTCGCTGTCGGGGTTGACCGCCTCGGGCTCGACCCACAGGCCGAATCCCGTGCCCAGCGCGCGCACATGGTCGGCGAGCGGGCCCAGGCCGTCCGGGAAGCGGTCGGGGTTGGGCCACCACTCGCCGAGCCCGGCCATGTCGCTGGTGCGGGTACCGAACCAGGCGTCGTCCACGACGAAGACCTCGACGAAGACCTCGACGCCGAGCCCCGCAGCCAGCTCGGTCTGCTGCTGCTCGGTGATGTCGAACTCGGTCGCCTCCCACGAGTTGAAGATCAGTGGGCGTTCGGCCGGCCCGGCAGGCAGCACCTGGCCTTCGACGTAGGCGTGTCAGCGGCGGTTGGGCCGCCGAAGCCGTGCGTGATTCCCTGCGCTCTGGGCGGGCGCGGGCGGCGAACGCGCCGGGAAGCCGACCGGGGCCGGCCGGATCGGGAGAGCCGATCCGGCCGGCCCCAGTCTCCTGGGCGCTGCCGCACTGGTGCCGTCAATCGCTGTAGACGCCGACCTCTCGGAGCGAGTAGCCCCACTGGGTGCCGCGCTCCAGCCCTTGGATCCGTACATGGCGCGCGCGAGTTCCGGCGAACCGCGCCGTGTCCAGGCCGCCGTCACCGGTGGCCGTGGACCACACCGTCTTCCAGTTCGTGCCGTCTTCCGACAGCTCGACACGGTACGACTTCGCGTACGCCGCCTCCCAGTCGAGCGTGACGCGCTTGACCGCGTTCGTGGATCCGAGGTCGATCCGCAGCCACTGGTCGTCGTTCCACTCGCTGGCCCAGCGGGTGCCCGTGTCGCCGTCCACGGCCCGGCCGGGCGCGAAGCTGACGAACGGGTTCCACCACTCCGACGAGGACGCCGAGGCTGCCGCGCCCGAGGCCAGGTTCCCCCCGGACTTGTGCTTCTCGGAGTTTCCCCAGGTACGGAGGTAGGACTCGGCCCCCGCGAAGAGGTCGTCCACGACCTCCTGGCCGCCGACGATCCGGATGTCCTCGATCCAGTCCGGGACCATGCCGTAGTGCGTGGCGCCAGTGGTGTTGAAGTCCCATGTGCGCTCGCCGGTGGTCTGCTTGTCGATCAACGAGCCGCCGTCCGTGCTGCGGAAGGGGTATTTCACCGGGTTCGGGGTGTCCCCGCCCCGTGGGGCCGGCCAGCCGCCGACACCGTTCATGTCGGTGCCGTAGCCGTAGCCGACGCCGTACTTCTCGCGCAGTGCGTCCGTGCGTCTGGCCTCCGCACTGAACGCCTCGGAGCCACTCATGTACTGGCCTGCGAATCCGCCGAGCTTGTAGAGCCGCTCGGTCCAGCCCATGTCCATCCAGCTGTGCGAGGAGATGACGCCCGGGTACGACTCGGATTCCAGGATGTCCAAGGCCCGACCCGCGGCCTTGACACTCATGTGGTCGATCTCCAGCATCATGTTGCGTTTCATCATGCCGCGCACCGCGTACTCACCCAGGTCGGTCAGTCCACGGGTGTTGCACTGCGCGTCCGAGGCATACGTGGGGACGGACACCCCCGCCGGCAGCCGCTTCTCCGCCTCGGGCGCCTTCGCGTTGCCGATGGGGTTGTCGTGCTGCGGGCCGCGGCAGGTCTCCGTCTGCCAGAAGGTGCCGGTCGACAGGAACTGGCCCGCGTTGATGGCCGTACCGAGGGCGCCGGAGTCGTAGCGCACCCCGCACAGGGCGTTGTCGAACTTGTGGCACAGGAACATGCTGCGCACGCCCAATTCATACAGCTCGTCCAGGCCGCGGTCGATGTCCTCCTTGCCGCACTGCGCGACGTCCAGGATCTGCTTGCAGCCGAACGGCTCGGAAGTCTCGACCCCCAGGACGACGGCCAGCTTGCCCTGCTCGACGACCTCGCGGGCCTGCGTGCTGTCGGTGACGATCCGGAACCAGCCCTTGCCCGGGCCGCCGTACATCTTGTCGATGAAGGCCTGCATGTCGTAGGACTTCTGCGCCTCGAGACGGATGGCGGTCATCTCGTCGCAGCCGCGGTCCTTGAAGAAGTAGACCGAGCAGATCACGCCGTTGGTGACCAGGTCGTTGACCAGCACCCGCTGGCCACCGCGCCACGCCCGCTCGATCCAGGCGTAGTAGTTCTGCTGGTGGGTCAGCGAGTCGTGGGCGGGCCAGTCCTTGAACGTGGGCCACCCGTTCGGATCGTGCTTGCCGTCGCCGCCCTTGGTGATGAAGTCGAAGACGGCGAGCGTACCGTCCGGGTAGTGCTCGGGGCAGTCCTTGAGCGCGTCGGCGACGCCCTGCTCCGAAAACGGCTTGCCGCAGATCAGCCGGCCGCCGAAGCCCTCGTTGGACATGATGTGGTCGTGGACGTCGACGAAGCCCCTGACCCGCCCCTGGGCATCGGTGCCCTTGAAGGGTTCGCCCGTGACGTTGATCTGCGAGTCGGGCGCGGGCCGCGCGGCCGGATTCCACCAGCCGGGCTCCGCCGCGGAGCTGGGTATCGGACCGAGTGCCAGGGACATCGCGGTGAGGAGCAGTAACACCACCGTGAGGGATCTGAGTCTGTGGCGCGGAGGTTGAACCGTGGGCATCACATGAATCCTTAAATGTGAGTTGGGCTCATGTTCCGCTCATACGTTAGGCACCCGAGCCCGCAACGCCAACCCCTCGGCAAGGGCTGTCGCCGGGAAACGGGGAGACCTCACCGCAGACAGCCGCTGTCGCGTCGGCGTCACAGCGGAACCAGCACGGTCAGGCGAACGTGCGCTCCACGTCCCGGCGTTGGGCACCCAGGCCGGAGCCGCGCACGGTGCCGTGGCGGGCGAGGAGCGGCTTCACACCGAGAGCCCAGAACCATGTGGCGTTCCTCGACCGGTGGCCCAACGTGCGGGGGAAGGTGCTCGTCGCGCCGAAGGCGCACATCGAGCACGTGGTCCGCGACCTGGACGAAGTGGCCTGCCTTCGTCTCATACAGGTCGTCCGCGAGCTCGCCCTGGCCGTCGAGGGCGTCTGCGGATCCGAGCGCACGTACCTGTACTCCCTCACCGTGCTGTATGACGCCGTCCAGGCATGGCAGGCCCGCCTCGCCTCTGCTCCCGCGGTCGACGAACTGGTCGCCTTCGGCTACGACGGCACCGCGTTCGTGGACATGGCGGAGCTGCGGAGCAGGAAGCGCGGCAGTGGTTACGCAGGCAAGTTCGTAGTCACCCGCTGTCACAGCTTTCCTGACTGAACTGTCTGAATCCGTTCGACCGCTCTCCGGATCAGGTCGGACAGGACAGCACTGTCCTTTTCCGAATACGCCTGGGCCCACAGTCGAAGGACGACGTTCCCGACGCGGGTCGTCGCGACGGCGTCCCCTTCAGTGCGCGACCACTTGTGCCAGACAGCCGCACTCTCATCACCGAGGCGGGGAACGGCCAGTGATGTGGCAGGACCGAATCCGCGTTCCTCGGCCAGCCGCGGCGCGGCCTGGCGGAAGACGGACGCGGCTGCGTCAGCCGACGGGCAGGCATAGACAGTGAAGGTGGACACCCGTTCCATTCCTTCGGATGTCCACTGCTCGAACGTGACGCCGTCAGGCCGGCAGCCCTCAGGTCGGTCCTCCGGATCGAAGACGTCATCATCGAACAGGTACCAGCCCTTGGGCATGCTGTCCTCGGTCGGCAGCGCCCGGTCGGTGTCCTCGGCGGAGAGCATCTGTGATCCGGGCAGACTGCCGGAACCCTGATCAGCCGTGGACCGTCGTTCCGCCGGCTGTGACGAGCCCCGGTCGGGACTGTCAGCAATCACGAGACGCCACCCGCCATACACGGCGAGCGCGATCAGCGCACAGGTCAGCAGCACGAGTGCGGCGATCAGGATCCGTGCACCAGGGGTGTTGTTGATGGTGAGCGGCCCGACCGATATGTGACTCCGGGACACACGGCTTCCCGTGATGACGACCGACTCGCGGTTGTCGACCCGTGAGCTGGAGAAGTGCACCAGCAGTTCTCGTCGTAGCGCAGGATCGCCTTCCAACTCCTCGCGCAGGACGTCCCGCGCTTCCTCCTGCGCGGCCGTATCGCCGACGTCCGCATCGAGCGCGCTGAGCGCCGCCCGACCGCGTGAGCTTCCACCCAGGCGAGCGCGGACGGTCTCGGCAAGAGCCGATCCTCCGCTCTCTCCGAGCGCCGCCGCTGTTCCTGACACCAGATCGCCAACGGCAGCAGCCGCCAACTGCGAAACGTCCATGTGCTCCCCCTCGAACATCGCCCTTGGGCGTACATCATCGTGAGGCCGCCTCAGACCGTCACGCCTTTCACAACTTCCGCTTCGGTGTACCGGATGGGGGAGGCGCCCATTCCTCAGCAGCCCCAGCGGCAGGCCCGGTTTTTGGGTGGCCTCGGCCGTGCGGTACTGCCGGCCGTGAGCCTGCTCCCGTCCTGGTCGGGGCGCTACCCGGGTGGGCGCGCCGGCGGGTGGCTCTCAGTACTGCGGCACGTTCTGCGCCAGGCGGACGACTTCGTCGGCGACGGTTGCCAGGGGGAGCCGGCCGTCCACGACCGTGGCTCCGATCTGCCGCATCCTGGCCTGGAATCCAGGAGCCCAGTCGGTTAGCGCCTTTTGGGCGTCGCCGGAACGGCCCCAGTCGATGTCGCGGGTGGGCTCGTCCAGCCGTCGGCGCATCGTGGAAACGTCGATCTCCAGCAGGATCACCAGGTCGAACCAGGGGACGAACTCCTCGATGTTCTCGGTGTTGCCGCAGACGAACAGCGTGTCGGTGGCGTCGGCCAGGAGAGCGTGGAGTCTGTCGGGGTCCCAGTGCCAGAAGTGGCTCACCCGCCACCGCCCGGCCGGCTCGTATGGGCACTCGGCGGGATTACCGGCGCCGTCCACCCACCGGGCCAGTACCTCGTCGGCGTCGACCGCGTGCAGGCCCCGCCTGCCCAGCTCGGCCGCCAGCGAGGACTTCCCGGCGCCGGACACTCCGAGGACCGCAACGGCCGGCCCGCGCGTCGCTGGTCTGTCAGCCTCCGGCCGAAGGCCACCGGTCTCCTTCCGCATACCTGCCTTCTTCCTCCCGGCGGTGCGCGGCGTGGGATGCCGCCGCCCACGGGGTCTACGGCGCCTTCATCGTTCCCGGCCGGGCCGTGCCGGAGGCGGCGGCCCGTGGAAGGGCACTCCACCGGGTGAGCGGTGTACTCCTTGCCCGGCAGGTGCGCTCGCAGCACCCGGTGGCGCTGGTACAGGCGGACGGGCGATTCCGCCCCAGGCGGTGAGCGCAACGGCAGCGGCACCGAACGCGCGGGCCCCGGACCAGGCCGAGCGCTCTTCGCCGGCCAGGGAGACGGCCAGATTCCGGGCGGCGCCGCTGGGGCCGGCCGCCATCTCAGCCACCAGCCGTCCCGCCGACGGCTGCGAACGGCGGCGGGACCCGCCGCGGGCCGCCCGCTTGACGGAGGAGGCCGGCACCGGCGGTGCCGGCGGGCGAGAGCTCGAAGCGCCGACCGCAGCCGACGCAGCGGCCACCTCGTCCTACGGCGTGCCCGGGCGGGAGGTTGCTCAACGGACCGGAGCCGTCTTCAGTCGGCTGCCGGGGTCATTGGGTGCGGTAGGCGTCGATGATGGTCTGGTCGAGGGTGTTGCCGTGGACATCGGTCAGCTCCGCCCGCAGGGAGACGCCGGTACCCGACGCCGGGTTCTGGATTGTGGCAGCGCCGCGGTCGACCGGGACCCGGGTCCATGAGGCGCCGCCGTCGGTGGACACCGAGACCGTCAGCGAGCGGGTGCGGCCGTCCGCAGCAGCGCCCTGCACGGCGACTGGGACCCGAAGCTGACTCCTGGCCGCCGCGGTACCGGTCGGGCTGAGCTCGGGCGAGAAGCGTACGACGCTCACCGGCACCGGGGCCGGGCCGGCCGTCGTGCCGGAGGTGAAGGTCCACGACGCGGTCACGTGGGTGGTGGCTCCGGTCGCGCCCCTGCGGTTCACCGTGCTCGTCATGCGGTACGACGCCTGCGCCGGGGGCACGGTGAACTCGGCGCGTCCGGGCATGCCGGACTGGGTGTCGGCCAGTACGCCGTTGCGGTGCAGCGTGGTGTAGGCCGTGTCGTACGACGGTGACGACGGCACGTGGCCGTCCCCGTCGGCGAGCAGCGGGATGTTCGCGGTGATCGTGTCGCCGTCGCGTTCGACGGCGGGACGATCGGTGAGTGCGGGGCCGAAGACCGCGTTGTCAAAAGTCTGCGTGGTCGTGGTCCCGGCCCGCACGGCGACGCGGTTGGCGAAGTAGCGGTTCGGTGCCGCACCGGCGGCACTGGGGGCCGTGAAGCCGATGTCCCAGGTACCGCGCTGGGGTGTGACGAGGAAGGTGGTGGTACTGGGGGCCGCCATGGTCTGCGAGGCACCGACGGTCGGTCCGACAGTCGGCTGCAGATCGAAGAACGCGGTGCCTGTGGCGCCTGGCCGGGCCGCGCCACGGATCTGCAGGGTGGCCAGCTCCTGCGCGGAATACTGCCGGGTGAGTCCTGTCAGGGCGCGGGTGCCGGTGAAGGTCTGGCCGAGCGCGTAGCCGACGGTGTCTGTCTTCCAGTAGGCGTCGAACCACTGCTTCACCGACCCGGCTTCGGCCTCGGGGCCCATGTGGCCCACGCGCAGATTCGGCGCGGAGTTGATGATGTTGGCCATCCGCGTGGCACCGTCGTGCCTGACCTCGACGAACATCCCGCTGTGCAGGAAGTTCGCTGAGCTGTCGGGGGGTCGTACGTCGACGGGGGCGGTGGTCCGCGCGTCGACGGTGACGGTGGTGTCGTGGTCGAGGTCGAGGCGTGGCTGGACGACCCAGTCCGTGCCGTCCGTCTCCTTACCGGTGGTCAGGGAGCTGTCCAGCATGTACCGGCCCTTGGGCAACCGCATGGTGGTGGTGCCGGAGGCGTCGTACGGCCGGAGCGACTCGTCGGCGCCGGCTCCGGAGATTCCGGTGACGTTGGTGGTGTACTTCCCTGTCGCGTGACCGGTGCGGTCCAGGTGCTTGATCGTGAGGGTGTACGTCTGCGGCTCTGTGGCGAAGGCCGCGCTGCCCCAGGCAGGCGTCGTGCTGCCGATCAGGGCGACGGCGACGGCCAGGGTCCGGAGGACGTTCCGGCGTGGTACGGAAGGAGTGGTCATGCCCTGTACTGCTCGGTCCGGCACCGGAGTTCCCGTGAGCTGGGACACATCCCGGTCCGCGCCCGTCGACGCTGGGACAACTGCCGCGACCGGGAGGCCTTCCACGGTGTGGGCTGCAGCGGGTTGGCGGGGGAGCGGTGGCCGGAGAAGATTGCGCAGCTCGGCACCGGGGACGGCTCGGCCCGCAAGCACATGCGAACGCGCCACGTGTCGCCCACAGCACCTCGCCGCAGGGCGTCCCCCAGTGCGTGCAAGGCGCACCCGGCGTACCCGGACCCGGACAGAAACGGCGGAACGGTCAGCCCGATCGAGCCGGCCCTCTCAGGCCGGCCCAGCCATCCGGAGCTCCGGGAACCACTGGAGGAGTGCACGGGCCGCGCCCCCTGCCTACAGCGCTGGTCACGACACAGGGACGTCGTCCGGCGGGGCGGGGCTCGCCCACGACCGGACCTGCCTACCGTACGGAGAGTGCATCATCTGCCCGGGAGGTTCCGCGCCCCGCAAGCATCCGAAGAGTTTCGCTCTCAATCGGCCAGTGCGGGGACCGGCGTAGGCCAGCGGCTCCCGGGCCATCTGACGGGTGGGGACCAGCCGCGCGCCGCGGGGACTGAGCCCGTACCCGGACCAACCGTCCCGTGTGCGGAGCGCCAGTACGAGGCGTGCATAAAGCCTTGCTCACCTGCGGAGTCGGGACCACCACGGCGGACCCGCCTCAAAGCCCGCACCACCATCGCCACACCACATAGAAGGGTGCGCCGCGGCCTGCTCCGGCGACCGGACCGAGGTTCAGGCGTGATCCACGAGCTGGGATTGGGAAAAGCCCACCTCGCGCGCACAGTGTGCGCAGCAGAAGAACTGCCCGTCGGCCTGCATACCGTGGCCGAGGATGCGGCACTGGCAGTTGACACAGGTCGGGGCGATCTTCTGGGCGGCGCATTCGATGCTGTCGAAGACGTGGACCGCTCCTCCCGCGGCACGCACCTCGAACGCCAGCTCGTAGTCGTTGTGGCAGACCTCGCACACGGCCATGGACGGTATCCCTTACTGCCGGAATGGATGAGCTGGGGCACCTGCACGTTCGCTCGCCGGCGAAGGCGCGGTGCCCAGGAGACTAGCGGAAGAGCGCACCGATCCTTCGGCAACGCGTGCACCGCTGCCCGACCGTTCTGGCGGAATCACTCACTCAGCGACCTCGCGCCAACGCTCGGTTCCCGAAGGGTCTCGGCGCAGGGCCGTCCCACCACCGGATCCGGACGAGAACGTGCCCGAAGAGGGTGTGGACCACTCGTGGAGCGATGGTGCTGCTTCCTGCAGTCGCGCAGCTCGCCCGTAGGCCGAGCGACGCTGCTCGACAACCAGGCCAGTGATTGGAGAGTCGACATCGGCGATCGTCACCGACGTAGGCCCGGGCCGCGTCGGCGAGCGAGCCGAGGCCGAGGCGGAAGTCGCGTGCGACGGCCAGGCCCTGGCGCAGGCACCCGGCCAGCAGCGTGCGCCCCCGGCTCGGTGCGCAGGCCCACTGCTCGCCCAGGGCTGCGAAGGCGCGCCGGGCGGCCTGTTGGCAGTCGTTCGGTGACCAGCGGTCGTCGGCGGTGCGGAGGAACCGCATCACCGCCAGGCCGAGGTGGAGCGGCAGGCCGTGGGAGCGGTCGTTGATCACAACGCGTACGGCTTCGCTGATCGGAGGGCGGCCGTCGCGGGTCAGACGGCGGGCGAGGCGGTCCTCGCATTCCGCGGGGCTGAATTCACCGATCAGGATCTGCCGCCCCCGCCTCGCCGGTGCCGAGGCGGTGCGTGGCGGGGGGACGTCGTGGGCGGCCGGGCCAGGCCACCCGGCCGGTCCGGTCGAGCTGTCCCTGAGGTCCTTCGTCGGCCCGCTGGAACCGGGAGCGGTCGGTGATGACGAAGAACGCGTTCGGCATGAGCCACACCACGCGTTGCAGGAGGCGCTCCAGGTCGTGGTGGGTACGGTCGCCAGTGTCCTCGAACGCGTCCAGCAGGACGACCGGCACGACCCGCCGGGCGGGCGGGAGCTGGGCGAGCTCCCAGGCCGGCAGGTGCGGGTAGCAGGACAGGGCGTCCACATTGGGCTCCGCCTCCAGCAGGTCGGCCGCACGCGTGCACCGGGCGAGCGCGCGGGCGGTCTGCCGTCGCTCGCGCAGGGCCCGGACCAGTGAGCCGTGCCGGGCGTCGCCGCGGCCGCACCCACCGCGATCGTGGTTGACGTGAGAGAGGTCGGGATCGGTGTGAGACTGGGCGCGGAAGGGGTGCTCCCCGTGTCAGACCCACCGCGGCACGCGTCCGCCGGTCCCGACACCGCCGTTGACGAGAGTCAGCTGGAAGAACTGATCACCGAGGCGCAGACGGCGCTGCCGTTCGAACTGTCTGCCCTGGCGAACCGGTGCGCTTCGGCCCTCGGCCTGGACACGGTGCTGATCTACCTCGTGGACCTCCAACAACGGCTGCTCATCCCACTCGACGAGGCATTGGAGCCGCTGCTGGTGGCCGGCTCGTTGGCCGGCTGGGCGTACCGCACCGTCTCTCCGCGAGTGGCCGACGCCGACGACGGCGTGATCGTCTGGATGCCTCTGGTCGACGGTGCGGGGCGGCTGGGCGTGCTGGCTGTGCGGGCCGTCTCGCTCTTGGCACCCGCAGCACCGGTGACGCGGCATTGAGCCGAGCCTCGCTGCGCTCATTCCTCGCCCGAGCCCTGTATCAAGATCGCCACGCTATCGCTGGCTTCGTTGATTCTCAGGGCAGCGTTCGCCGGAGGTTTCCGGAGGCAGTTGGTGATCAAACGACTCGTGACGGAAGGGGAATGACGGCACTGCCGCTGCTGCGACTCGGGACGGCCGGCTACCTGCCAGGGCGGCTGGCCGTCGGGCTGGGCAGGCCGCCGCACAAGTCCGACCAGCCGGGCCAACCTTCCTGTCGCAGTGCATCTGGCAGACAGGGAGCTGCTGATCTGCCGGGTTGTCACGTCGCCTGAGAGCGATGACCCTTGGCATTCTCACCCTCGACGAGATCCCCGGCACCCTGTGGACGGCTGGATCCGCACCGGCTCCGCTGATCCTGATGGTCCACAACAACGGCCTGCCCAAGGCGGAATCCCGGCTGGTGGCCCGGGCCCGGCAGTCCGCGGCGTACGGCTACGCGGTGGCCGCCATCGATGTCCCCGGGTGCGATGACGGGCCACGTTCCGCCGCCGATGAGCAGGCCCGCGCCGACCTCCGCCGGGCGATGCAGGCCGGTGAGCCGGTCGATGAGATCTTCGGGTCCTTCGTCGGCCCGCTGGTCGAAACGGCGGTCCCGGAATGGTGGACCACCCTGGACACCGTCCTTTCGCTGCCTGAGATCGGCGGCCCGGTCGGGTACTCGGGGTGGACCGCCGTCGGCATTCGGCTGGCGGTCCTCGAGCCGCGCATCGCGGCCGCCGGTTTCTTCGCCGGAGGCTACGTGCCCCGAGCCCGGCGCGAGGAGGCCCGGGGAGGTCACCATTCCACTGCAATTCCTGCTGCAGTGGGACGATGAAGGGGATCCCCGGCGACGCGCCCTGAACCTGTTCGACGCCTTCGGCACCAAGGAGAAGACGCTGCACGCCAATATGGACGGGCACACCGGCACCCCGTGGTTCGAGGTGGAGGACGGGGCCCGGTTCCTCGGCCGGCACCTGAAGTGAAACCGGGCCGCCAGGCCAGCAGCAGACGGTAAGCGGTGTCGGCCAGGACGCCGCTCAGCGGGAACAGCCCCCGACTCTCCTCAGCTCTTTACACCAAGGGACCCGCCAACTCGGCAGGGGCCCGCGCTGCCGAAGCCATGAACTGTTCGATTTCTGCAGAGCATTCGAGTGCTGTCCGAAATCGGGGTCTGGCACGACTTTTGTGATGCCGCACCGCCTCTACGCGTTCTCGCGCCGGGGCAACCCGCTGGCCTGCTGTTACCGCCGGCCTACCGAGCCGACGTAGCGATCGACGGGCCGCCGTCACAAAAGTCGTGCCAGAGTCCAGACTCGTGTACAGGTGCTTTCGGTTCTCGGTGAACAAAGCCTCGCGGAGCGGGTGCGATCGGGAGCACCCAGCCGCAGCCAGTGGACCGCCCACCGGTGCGTGTGGAGCAGGGAAGCGGCGCGGGAGACGTCGCCGCCGTAGTGGCCCAGGAGGAGTCGGATCTGGGCCCGGGACCGTAGGGGTATTGGGTGATCAGCTCTTGCTGCTGGTCCGGGTGGGGTGGGATCAGTGGACGGTGCAGCGTGCGTTCGCTTTGCGCTTGGTTTTCCGGGGGTGTCCGGGTTGTGAGTCGTCATGGCTCAGCGCTCTGCGGGCACTTGCCTGTGGACAGAGAGCCGTCACTGCAGGGGCCGGGGCGGTCCCGGCCGTTACTGCATACCCGCCATCACGGAGACCGGGGTCTTGCCCTCATACCCCATTCCAGCGCGGTCGGCGGTTGTCATAACCGCCGACCGCGTGCCGCCGGTTGTGTCGGCACGCGAGAGCGCCGTTTCGGCCTCGCGCAGCAGCGTTACAACCGCACGCCGGTCATCCGTCATCGTGGCAGGGCTGCCGCCTGCTGCGCAGGAACGCCACCAGGCGCGAACCCGAAGCCGGCCACCTCGCGTACCCGAACCTCAAGGGCCGGGGCCGACGGCGCGGCGACGACTGGCGCCGGGGTCTGCGTCACGGGCTCGTCGATGATGACGGATGGCTCCAGCTGGGCCAGCTGGGCGGCACGCTGGTGGCAGGGATGAGTTCGGCGAGGCGGGCGAGAGCGGCGCGGGCGGCCTGAGCCTGTCGGACCACCTCGGGCAGTGTCTCGGCGTCGAGCTGGTCCAACTCGCGATCACCCAGGGCCGGTAGGTGGAGGTCGGCGAGGATTGCCAGGGCCTCGGCCCGTAGGGCGTCGGGGCCAGGCTGACGCTTCTTGCGGTGGACCCGCATCCGGCACTTCCCGCTGTGGAACTCCCGTGGCCGCGCGGCCCGGCTTCGGCGGAGGCAGCGGCTCGCCGCACCCCTCGTACATCGCCAGCGTCTCCTGCTCGATCACCTCCACCGGCCCCGCTGCTGAATTCACTTCACCTTAGCCCCGCAATCCGGGCGGCCACCCCTGTGGCAGGGAGAACGGTCACCGTCACTGCCGCCGCATAGGCTTGCCCGAACCGAACCGAACCGAACCGAACCGATCCGAGCCCAGCCGGTCTCGTCTCGGCCGAGAAGGACTGGTGATGGCGGTCAAGGCCGTGTGGGAGGCGCTGCGCCCCCTGGGATTGGGCCTGCGCGAGGCGGAGCAGGTGGTCCACGCGCGCTACGAGGTCCTCGGTGGCCGCGTGCAACACAGGCCGCCCGATCCGCTCGACATCCCCTCACTTGCATCCCGCGCCGCGGTACTCCCGGGCCAGGTGGGAGCCGTCGAGGCTCTGTGGGACGGCGACACCGTCAATGACTGGTTCGTGGTCCTGGACGACCCGGCCGGGGAAGGCCGCTTGGCGACCGACTACCACAGCCCTGGCGGACCCCCGCCGGGCACTGCTGCCGCAGAGGCGGGCCAGGCCTTGGCCTACTCCCTCGGGGTGCCGTTCCACTTCGCTTCCCCGGACGTTCCCGACGTCGAGCCCCCGCGCTGGCGAACAGTCTGGTGTCTGCCCGAAGGCTCGTGATCGCAACCGTGTTGCTTGACTTCGTTTCGTGCGAAATAAGGCTGAGGTCAGGCGCGCACGTGGTCTGTTGCCGGAGTACGGCACGCACGTGCCGTACTCCGGCAACAGACCTAAGGGCTGTCCCGTAATCCTTGATGGGCGCCCGACGTCAGCTGCGGCACCTCGCCGCGTTGTCGGAACGTCCGCATATGTCCCGTATGCGGGCGTCCCTCCGTCTTGCGATGCACCACATCTGACGCCGCGCGCTGATCCGTCACGGATTACGGGACAGCCCTTAGGAAAAGCAGTTCTGTACGCCGCCCAGGCGGGCAGGCGTGGGGTTGACGGGCACCCGGTACCAGATGTTCGGAGTCCAACAGACCTCTTGCATGATGGTGCCCTGCTCGACATGGTCCATGACCCGGTCGCCGGGGTTGACCGTCCGGTTCACCTCATGGTCGCGGGCGCTGCGACGGAGTGTCCACCGCTTCCACTGCCTCGACCAGCGAGGACAGTTCGGGGTTCTTGGCGGCCTCGTCGAGCGCCTCCCGGAGTGAGGCCTCGTTGGTCGGCCGGGCTTCCTCCAGGAGCTTCAGGCCGGCCTCGGTGACGTTGGTGTAGATGCCGCGGCGGTCGGTCGGGCACAGGTACCGGGAGAGCAGATTGCGGTCTTCCAGACGGGTGACCAGGCGGGTCGTGGCGCTCTGGCTGAGTACGACCGCGTCGGCGACTTGCTTCATCTGGAGATGTCCGCCCACGCCGTCGTGCTGGCGGCTGAGTACGTCGAGCAGCGAGTACTCCCGGACGCTCAGGCCGTGCTTGGACTGCAGGGCGCGCTCGATATGTGTCTCGATTCTGCCGTGCAGGAGGGAGAGGGCGCCCCATCCGCTGGCGAGGGCGGTGAGCGCTGGGTCTGTGGCGGTCACGGGGTCCAGGTCTCCTTCCGGGTATGGCTGGAATACAGGATAAGCCATGGAGTGAATTATTGGCTATGGCCGATATAGGGCTGACGCAATCATCTGTGATGTCGGTCGTGGTCCGCGGACCACGGTGGACGGTGCGCCGCCGTCCTCCCTCTGCGGCATCAGGGCGCGGGTGGTGATCGCCCGGCGGTCCTCCGGCAGCCGGGCGATTTGCTCCCGCGTCATGTGCCGGACGTGCCAGCTGTCGCGGTGGCCGGCCTTGTGACTTCCCAGGCGCACCGCAGCCCGGGTATGCGGGGTGCGTACCCGGGCTGTGCGGCGGGGCCCCGCGATGGACGGGCCCCGGTGTCAGGCCGCGAGGGTCCTGTGGAGGGCGTCGAGGCCGTCGCGATAGATGCCGGTGAAGAGGTCGGCGAGCTCCTGCTCGGTGGCGTTGTCGGGGTTGAAGCGGCCGGACCACTGGACCTCGGCGATGTCGTCGCGGCCGGGGACGGTGTGGACCCGGATGGTGGAGACGTAGCCGTTGACCGGGAACGGGGCCTGGAGGATGGCATAGCTGTAGTGGCGTTCGGTCTCGTTGAAGTCCACGAGGCGCTCGATGATGACTTCGCCCTCGGGGTTCTTCAGTCGGCGGACCCGGCCGCCTTCGAGCGGGGTGCTCTCGGGGATGTAGGGGAGCCAGTCGGGCAGGGCGTCGAAGCCGCCGATGAGGCTCCAGACCTTGTCGGGGGAGGCGGGCACTATGCGGCTGACGGAGGTGGAGGCCATGGTCCTTCTCCTTCTGGTGAGGGTTTCGGGGGGTGGGGTCAGGCGCTGTTGGGGAGGGGGGCGGCGGGGCTGACGAGGTTGGCGGCGCGCAGGTCGTGCCAGAACGCGGCCGGCACGGTCTCGTCGAGGGCGGCGACGTCCTCGGCGATGCGGCTGGGGCGGGTGGCGCCGGGGACGACCGCGGCGGCGACCGGGTGGGCGAGGGAGAACTGGAGGGCGGCGGCCTTGATAGAGACGCCGTGCTTCTGAGTCAGGGCCTTCAGGCGGGAGACCTTCTCGACGATCTCCGGCGGGGCCTGCTGGTACTCGAAGTGGGCGCCGCCGGCGAGGATGCCGGAGCTGTACGGGCCACCGACGACCATGCCGACGTTCTGTTCCTGGGCCATGGGCAGCAGGCGCTGCAGGGCGTGCTCGTGGTCGAGGAGGGTGTAGCGGCCGGCGAGGAGGAACCCGTCCGGCTGCGGCTCGTCGAGGGCGAGGGTCAGTTCGATGGGCTCGGTGCGGTTGACGCCCAGGCCCCAGGCCTTGATGACGCCCTCGTCCCGCAGCCGGGACAGCACCCGGAAGGCTCCCGTGCGGGCCTCCTCGAACTTCTGCAGCCACAGGTCGCCGTGGAAGTCCTGGGCGATGTCATGGACCCAGACGATATCGAGGCGGTCGACACCGAGGCGCTTGAGGCTGCCCTCGATGGAGCGCTCGGTGGCCTCGGCGGTCCACTCGTGAACGATCTTGTTGGGGTTGCCGTGCTCGAAGATCCCGCCCTTCTCGCCGAGGTCGCGGGCGCCCTCCTCCAACTCGTCGAGGATGACCCGGCCGACCTTGGTCGACAGGACGTAGGCGTCACGGGACTTGGTGGACAGGACCTCGCCCAGGCGGGACTCGGAGAGGCCGGCGCCGTAGAAGGGGGCGGTGTCGTAGTAGCGGATGCCCTGGTCCCAGGCGGCCTCGACAGTGGCGCGGGCCTCCTCGTCGGGGATTGCCCGGAACATGTTGCCGAGGGGAGCGGTACCGAAGCCGAGCTTGCCGGGAAGGATTTCCTTGAGGGACATGCTGGTGCCTTTTCGATCAGTGGTGCCGAGGTGCGAGGGCATCCCCTGCACGGACGTGAGGCATGAGTTGATGGATGCCTCTGTGGTTGGCGGCTCTATCGGCGGGGCCGTGACAGCGGATGCACGGTGCGTCTGGTCAGAGCCGGACGTACGGCGCTAATAGATGCGTAAGCGCCTTACAGTTAAAAACAATAATTGCAGACGCCGGATAATGCAAGTGGTGTGGCTGCCGTTGCGCGGGACGGGCGATCCGGGGTCGGCCGCCAGGCCCGTGAGGCGCAGGCGCACCGTCGTCAACCTCACTGCGATCCGTGCGGGCTGGCAAGCCGAAGGCGTCCGCACGGCGGCCTGCCCGCCTGCGCCGATGACGGCTGGGCGGTGACGGGACGTTCCTGCACAAGGCCCGCCCGGCGGCACGCATGGCCTTCGAGCGTGCGGTCCTTGCCGTGCCGGACGAGCCGATCGCCATGCGTCTCCTCCCGGACTCCGGGAGCGCGGCGGTCGGAGTGGGCGGTCGGCTCCGCGGTGCTGGATCCGGGTGTGGTGCGGCGTCCACGCCGCGCCGAGTCGGCTGCGGGCGGGTGCGCCTCGGGTCGACCCGACGAGACAGCGGCGGCGCCGAGGCCGGCCATCCATCGTGCGTCCTGCCACCCCCGGGGTGGCGCCGGGACTGTCGGCTGCTCAAGCGGGTGGATGGGAGTTGCGCGGTGCCGGCGTCGCCGAGTGCCCCGAGTGCGGGGCCGCCCGGGTGGCGGGAGTGGACCGGCGTTCGAACGCAGTCCACTGCTCGCGGCGGTGCGCCGTGAAGGCCTGGAGGGCCCGGAAGGAAACGTTCGGCGAAGGGGCACAGCGGCCGCATCGCGAACGCATCCGAATCGCACTTTTGATCGGATCCCGGCTACTTCCGGTCGTTCGCTGTGATCATCGGATTTGCGGTCCGAGGCTCGGTCGGTGAAGCGGGCCGGGTCTCGCCGCGGCCGCGGGGTCCTGCCCCGGACCGCGGTGGGTGGTGAATGTCGTACCCGAGGAGATCGGGACCGTGGACAAGGTTGGCAGCGTCAGTACGAACCGCTATGCGGAGATCGTGGCCGAGCCGCGGAAGCTCGTTGAGACGGCCGGCCGGATCCAGTTCACGATCGGTGACTACGCGCTCGAGGTCGAGCCCATGCGCGAGGCCGGCGTTCACGAGCGGGGCGATGAGCTGTTCACGGTCAAGGACTCGCTGTTCCGCCTGGCCGAGGACATCGGGATGTCGTACTCGGTGGTGAAGGATGCCCGCTGGGCCGCGTAGAAGTGGCCGAAGGACCGCCGTGCGTCGGGGGTGTCCTTCACCGTTCACAAGATCCTCGCGTCCATCACCGACGACGAGGAACGGTTCGCCGTGATCCTCACCCCACCAGAGGGAAGGGCCCGTTGGGCGCCGGACGAGGCGAACCGCCGGATCGGCCGACGCGTCGTGAAGCCGGTCGCCCCGCAGGAGAAGGTCAGCGCGATTCACTCACTCGCCCAGGACGAGAAGGTCGCGGCGACGGTGACCGGTGACCTGTTCAGGCGTCCGGCGGTGGTTGCGCGAGTCAGTGACGAGGGCAAGATCCGGGTGGTCGCGGAACCGACCCGGGAGGACCAGGTCGCGGCCGCGGTCGTACCGGACTTCCTGCGGCGGCCCGCCGTCGTTGCCTGGATCGAACCGGCGTCGCCGAATTGCTCGGGATCGCAGGACCTCCCGCACTCAGAGACCGGCGAAGCCCAGCCCATCCGCCAGACGAGCGAGTCCGACATGGCGGGTCAGGTCCGGGGCACCGAAGGGGCGGCCCGCGGCCCGGTCGGCGCGCGGCTGGGTCGCGCCAGTCGTTTTCGAGGGGGAGTTCGAGCCCCGGAGTCGGCAGGCTCGCGGCGTTCAGAAGCCGGTCCAGGGCGGTGGGGGCGACAGATATGACGGACACAACTTTCGGGAGAGCGGCGACGACGCGGGGCGACGCGGCGGTACGGAGTGCAAGTCCGAGTACCGGCTCGCGCGGGCGGGGACCTGCCGTCCACGCCCGCGCGAGCCGGAGCAACCCGGCGGTACGGCGCGGAGTGCCGCCCCGCCGGGCCGGTCGGAAGGGTCAGTTGAACTGGTTCGGGTGGGGGCCGGTGCGCAGGTCGCGGTCGAGGGCGGCGATGGCAGCCATCTCGTCGTCGGTGAGAGTGAAGTTGAAGACGTCGAGGTTCTCGCGGATGCGGGCGGGTGTCACCGACTTGGGGATGACGACGTTGCCGAGCTGGAGGTGCCAGCGCAGGACGACCTGGGCGGCCGACTTGCCGTGGCGAGCGGCGATCGTGGTGATCGCCTCCTCCTTGAGGACGGCGCCCTGCGCCAGCGGGCTCCACGCTTCGGTGGCGATGCCGTGCTGGGCGTGGAAGGCGCGCAACTCGGCCTGCTGCAGGCCGGGGTGCAGTTCGATCTGGTTGACCGCCGGGACCAGTTCGGAGTCGGCGATGAGCTGCTCGAGGTGCGCGGGCTGGAAGTTGGAGACGCCGGCGGCGCGGATCCGCCCTTCGGCGACGAGCTTCTCGATGGCCTTCCAGGACTCGCGGTAGAGGTCGCGGGCAGGGGTGGGCCAGTGGATCAGGTAGAGGTCGATGTGGTCCAGGCCGAGCTTGTCGAGGCTGGTGTCGAAGGCGCGCAGGGTGGCGTCGTAGCCCTGGTCGGCGTTCCACAGCTTCGTGGTGACGAACAGCTTCTCGCGGGCGATCCCGGAGCTGGCGAGGGCGCGGCCGACGCCGGTCTCGTTGCCGTAGATCGCGGCGGTGTCGATGCTGCGGTAGCCGGCCTCCAGGGCGGAGCTGACCGCGGCGGTGGTCTCGGCGTCGGGGACCTGGAAGACGCCGAAGCCGAGCTGGGGGATCTCGACGCCGTTGTTGAGGGTGATGGTGGGGATGGCGGACGGAGCCATGGTGCGTGTGGCCTTTCAGGCGGTACGGGTCGTGCGGGGGGTGAGTGTGTAGTGGACGGTCTGGGCGCTGATGCGGCCGTCGCGGAAAACGAACGTGTCGACGCCGTCGGTGACCACGTGGGTGGCGGTGGTGGCGGTCCATTGCAGGAACAGCACGTTCCCGGCGAACTGTGGGGTCAACTGCCAGTCGGCGTCGGGGAGATCGGACAGGAGACGGCCGATTCCCTCCCGTACGCCCTGACGTCCCGTCAGGGCGCCCTCGGGGGTGACGAAGACGGCGTCCTCGGTGTAGTTCCCGGCGATCACGTCGAGGTCCCCGGTGCCGAGCCGCTTTCCGTGGTCGGCGAAGACCTCCTGCGGGGTGCGGGTCACTGGGGGAGTTCCTCGACGGCCGTGGTGGCGAAGGAGTGGTCCTGCTCGGGGGCGCCTCCGCCGACGCCGATGGCGCCGATCAGGCGGCCGTCGCGGTGGAGGGGGACGCCGCCGGCGACGAACAGCAGCGGCTTGTCGAGCGCGGTGGGCAGGGAGTGGAACGGCCCGTCAGGCTTGACGAGGTCGACCAGGTCGGCGGTCGGAGCGTCGAGTTGCAGGGCGGTGTAGGCCTTGCGCGTGCTGGTCTCGCCGGAGATCAGCACGGCCCGGTCGTCGCGGCGGAAGGCGAGCAGGTGCCCGCCCGCGTCCAAGACGGTGACGCTGACCGGGACCCCTGCCGCGTCCGCGGCGGCCCGGGCGGCCGCGACCAAAGTCTCGGCGTCGGCGGTGGCCAGCGTCACGGGGACGGTGGTGCTCATGACGGATTCCTTCACAGATGGGTTTGGGGATTGGGGATGAGGGAGGGACGGATCGGGCTGCGGTGGCGCGCCCTGTTCAGTGCCGGACGGCCTCCGGCGTGCTCCGGCGCGCGGCGGACCCTGCGCCGACGCTGTCGGCGGCATGGGTGCGGCGGTAGAGGTGGGCGGCGAGGAGTGCGAGCAGCAGGGCTGTGCCCGAGAGGAGGGCGCCGACCCAGTTGGGGGAGGTGTAGCCGAGGCCGGCGGCGATCACGACACCGCCGAGCCAGGCCGCCAGGGCGTTGCCGAGGTTGAAGGCGCCGATGTTGGCGGCGGAGGCCAGGGTCGGGGCGGCTGAGGCCTGGTCGAGCACCCACTTCTGCAGCGGCGGGACGGTCGCGAAGCCGAGGGCGCCGATCAGGGTGAGGGTGATCGCGGCCAGCACCTTGTTGTGGGCGGTCGCGGTGAACAGCAGCAGCGCGGCGGTGAGGGCCGCGAGGGTGGTGAGGAGCATCGGCATGAGCCTGCGGTCGGCGAACTTGCCGCCGAGGAGGTTGCCCAGGAACATTCCGATACCGAAGAGGACGAGCAGCCAGGTCACGGCGCCCTCGGTGTAGCCGGCCACCTCGGTCATCATCGGGGTGATGTAGGTGATCGCGGCGAAGACACCGCCGTAGCCGAGGACAGTCATGGCCATGGCCAGCCACACCTGTACGTTGCGGAATGCGGCGAACTCGGTGCGTACGGTCACTGAATCGGGCCGGCCCGTCTCGGGCACCAGCTTGGCGACGCCGAGGAAGCCGATGACACCGAGTGCGGCGACGATCACGAACGTGACGCGCCAGCCGGCGGCCTGGCCGACGTACGTACCGGCGGGGACACCGACGATGTTGGCCACGGTCAGGCCCATGAACATCAGAGAGATGGCCGAGGCCTTCTTCTCCGGAGCGACCAGGTCGGCCGCGACCACGGAGCCGATGCCGAAGAACGCGCCGTGCGCCAGGGAGGCCACGACCCGGCCGATGAGCATGACACCGAAGCTCGGTGCGAAGGCGGACAGCGCGTTGCCGATGACGAACAGCGCCATCAGGAACATCAGCATTTTCTTGCGGGACACCTTGGTGCCGAGAACGGTCAGGAGCGGCGCGCCGAACACGACGCCCAGGGCGTAGCCGGAGACCAGCCAGCCGGCGGCCGGGATGGTCACGCCGAAGTCGCCTGCGACCTGGGGCAGGACGCCCATGATCACGAATTCGGTGGTACCGATCCCGAAGGCCCCGATGGCGAGAGCCAGGAGCGCGAGAGGCATGGGGAGAGCTACCTTCCAAGTGCTTGCGTGAGGCGCTTACGCCACGCGACAATAATTGCATACGCTGGATAATGCAAGTGTGCGCAGAGGGGGTGTGCATCTACCGCCGTGTGCAACTATTGAGGGGACGGTCCGAAGAAGGAGGCCCCCGTTGACTGCTGCCGCCCCCGCGCTCACCGCCCTGGCTCAGGGCTGGTGCGCGCTTTCTCTGCTGCACGGAAAGATCGAGTCCCACCTCGAACACGCACTGCAGGCCGGTCACGGCCTGAGCGTGCGCGAATACTCGCTCCTCGACGTCCTCGGCCGCCAGCACGACGGGGAGGGCGGACACCTGAAGATGAAGCAGGTCGCCGACTCCGTCGTGCTCAGCCAGAGCGCGACCACCCGCCTGGTCACCCGCCTCGAGGACCGCGGACTCCTGGAGCGCTACCTGTGCCCCACCGACCGGCGCGGGATCTACACCGACGTGACCGAGGCCGGTCTCGAGCTGTTCGGCGAAGCTCGCCCGACGAACGAGGCGGCCCTGCGTGCGGCACTGGAGGAAGCCGCCGAGGACCCTCGGCTGGAACCGCTGGTGCGCATCGTCGAAACCGCGCGGACGCCAGCGGTGATCGCCGCGTGAAGGCGATCGCTCTCAACGGATACGGCGGACCCGAGGCGCTGCGGCTGACCGACCTCCCGGACCCGAAGGTGGCCCCCGGTGAGGTGCTGATCCGGGTGAGAGCCGCAGGGGTCAACCCGGTCGGCTGGAAGCTCGCCGGAGGCCGTCTCGACGCGGTCATGGAGACGCACTTCCCCCTGGTCCCCGGCTGGGACGTGGCCGGCGTGGTCGAGCGGGTCGGCTTCGACGTCGAGGAGTTCGCGCCGGGCGACGAGGTCTTCGGCTACATCCGCAAGGACACCGTCCAGTTCGGCGCCTACGCCGAACTCGTCTCCGCGCATGTCCGCATGGTGGCCCGCAAGCCCGCCGCGCTCTCCTGGGAGCAGGCCGCGGGTGTGCCGCTCGCCGGCCTTACGGCCTATCAGGCCATCAAACGCGTGGGGGTCCGCGCCGGTGAGACCGTCCTGGTGCATGCGGCCGCGGGCGGAGTTGGCTCGTTCGGCGTGCAGATCGCTGTGGCGTTCGGTGCACGTGTGATCGGCACGGCGACCGACCACAACCACGACTTTGTACGGAAGTTGGGCGCGGAGCCCGTGGCCTACGGCCCCGGACTCGACGACCGTGTCGCACGGCTGGCGCCCGAAGGCATCGACGCGGCCCTCGACTTCGTCGGCGCGGACGCCGTGGACACGTCACTGCGCCTGCTCGGACGACCTGACCGGCTCGCATCCATCATCGCCCCCGAGGCGGCTGCGCAGGGCGGCCACTACGTATGGGTCCGCCCGGACTCGGCCGACCTCGCGGCGCTTGCCGACCTGGCCGACACGGGGAAGTTGGCTGTGCACGTCGAACGGGTGCTTCCGCTCGCCGAAGCGGCGGAAGCCTGGCGCCTGAACGCGTGTGGTCAGGCTCCATGCAGTCCGGCTCGCCGTGACGGTCGGTGCAGGCGCCGTCGCTCCAGTGCTGTTGGTGGCTGGGGCTCCGTTGCGCCGCCGCCTGCTGCGTCGCTACTGCCGCGAGGACGGTCCAGGGCTCGTGAGCAAAGAGGACGGTTGGGTGAGCCCGGAGTATTTCGTCGTCACCAACGCGGTTGTTCGTGCCCTCTGCTGGCCGTCGGAGCATGTACTTCGACTGCTTCGTCCCGCCTGAGCAGGCCCGTCAGCGGGCGGCGGTGAGAAGTACCCGTTTGCGGAGGAGAGGGAGTTTGGTGCGGGCGAACATTTGGCGCTTGACCATCTTGATGTGGCTGACCCGGCCTTCGACGGGGCCGGAGTCCATTGACCGGTCAGGCCCTGGACGACGGCGACCCAGTCCTTCTCCAGGCCGGTGGCGTAAGAGGTGAGGCCGGGAAGCTCCTCGGCTTGCACGCTGGCGACCCAGTCCTTCACATGTTGGCCGGTGCGGGTGGAGAGGATCTCGGCGAAGCTGCGGACGAGACGGTGGGCTGCCGTGAGTTCCGGGCAGCGGTGAAGACTTCGGCGGCTGCTTACCCTCACCTTTTCGAGAGTCGGTCGGGATGACGCATGATCCATCCAGTGACTTGCCGGCCCCTGGCGGCGCGGGCCCGACGATGCGGATGCGGCGTCGGCGTCGTGGCCGCAGGTAGTTGCTGATGATCTGATAGCTGCCGCGGTAGCCGAGGGCCTGGAGCTCGGAGTAGAGCTGGATCGCGTTGGTGAATCCTTCCGCCCAGCGTTTGTCCAGGTGGGACTTGTAAGGGTCGAGCTGGCTGGGACGTGGTTGCCGTCGGCCGCCACGCAACTGCTCCAGGGGTGCAGCGCGGGCGCATCGCCGGACCGTGTTCCCGCACATGTGTAATTCGCGGGCTCCAGATCGAAGCTCTCTTCCCGGGGCGACTGGTCCGCGCACGCCCGTGTCCCGGAGAACCACCACGTCTACCTCGGATCCTGGCCCGCGTTCGTGCAGGAGCGGCTGGGCGAACCCGGGGCGGGGGACCCGCTGACCGCCCGGAGTTCGAGCCGTGTCCCGGTGCGTCCTTCTTCCGAGCCGGACAGAGATCGCCGATCACCGCCGCGATGCACCGTCGGCTCGTGGCCGAGGGCTGCGACCAGTACCGGTTGCAGCATCGCTGTGTATCGGGGGGCGGGTGACGCAAGGTCCTGCACCGCCTGGCAGAAGAAGCCGGGCTGCTCCGGCAGTGCCGCCAACGGCATCCCTGGCAACGCGAGCTGGGACAGGCTGCGCGTCCCCAACATCTGACGGCAGTCTCCAGGGCCCCGCGGCGCACTCGGTGCGTCGATCCGTTTGCGTGAAAAGGACCAGTCGGCGCACGCTGGAGTTGGAGCGTAACAGCATCGCGGAGAAGGAAAATATCGCGCGGAGTCCCCGTGCGTGGGCGCTGTGCGAAGCCTGACCCGGGTTGCATGACCGGGGCTGTGCGAAGCATGACCGGGACCGGCTCCAAGTCGAGGAGGAGCACCATGGTCTCACTTTCGAACGTGCGGTTCGGCAAGACCAACAACGACGTAAAGGCATTGCAGAGCGCACTGATCGAAGCCGGTTTCAGTATCCCTTCAGGAGCCACAGGCTTGTTCGGCCCGCAGACGAAATCCGCCTACGCTGCATGGCAGCGGTCGATCGGCCTCAGTGGCTTGGATGCGGACGGATTCCCCGGATGCTCCTCCCTGAGGAAACTCGGTGCCACAGCTGGGTTCGGTGTGGATTGTCGGCATGCTGGGTCTATCGCCAAGAGTTCCGTTCTGTGCACAAAGAATTCCGGGATCAGTAAGGACAGGGGCACCGCCCGCACGTTTGCGTTGGAGGCGTGCGAGCGAACGGGCGCCCCGACGGAATGGGTCACCGGGGTCGGTAATGGCGCGAATCTGCTCACCCTCATACAGCGGGAGTCGGGTTTCGATGCCAACGCGGTGAATCAGGAAGACGTGAACGCCACGGGGCCGCGGCAGGTGGACGGAGCAAGACTCAACTGCTCCCGCGGGTATGCGCAGGTGATTCCTGGCACTTTCGCCGAAAATCATCAGGCAGGTACGGCGAACCGGATCTATGACCCGGTTGCGAACGTCGCAGCTGCCATCAACTATATCTGGCGGAGATACGGAGATATCTCGCGGGTCCAGCAGGCAAATCCGCACCTCCCGCCCCATCCCTATTGAGCCCTATTGAGGAGGAGAGAGCCATGCCTGCGCAAGAGCCTTTCCCTGGAGCTGCATTCTTCCGTATAGGCCGCCGCAGTCCGATCATCACTGCCATGGGGAAACGCCTCGTCGCGGAAGGGTGCGGGAAGTACACGACGGGTCCAGGCCCCGAGTGGACCGACATCGACCGCCAGTCCTACGCCGCCTGGCAGCGCAAGATCCACCTCTCGGGGGGTGACGCCGACGGCATACCCGACCGGGAGTCCTGGGACCGGCTCCGCGTCCCGGCGACGAGTGGTGCGGGCGAGCACGTTTCCTCTCCCGTGCCAGGACACACAGTGACAACCGCCTACCACAAGCGGGGACCCCACTGGAGTCTCGGCTACCACACGGGTGCGGACTACGCCGCCCCGGAGGGGACGTCCTGTGTCGCCGTCCGCAGCGGCTCCGTTCGCGTCGGGCAGGACCGCAGCTTCGGTAACTACCTGGTGCTGAGGTCAGACGGATTCGACTACTGGTATTGCCACCTCTCCCATCGGGACGTCACCCGTGGTTCCGTTCGGGCCGGGCAACGGGTCGCTGAAGTGGGCTCGACCGGGAACGCCACCGGACCCCACCTGCACTTCGAAAAGCGCCCGGCCGGTGGTCGTTTCGGGTCCGACGTGACTCCCAGTTGGTGACGTCGTGCAGTTGGTCACGTCGTGCAGTTGGTGACGTCGTGACTCTCAGGTCGTGTCGTGACTCCCAGGTCGTGACTCCCGGTTGGTGACGTCCGGCGTCGTCAGCCGTCCTGCTGCTGGGCGGGCTTGGTCCAATCCGGGTCGACCCAGCGGTGTGGCTCGGCCGGATCGGGCAGGTCCGTACGGCTCTTACGGTACTTGGGGTCTCGCTCCAGGCGGAGCCGGACGCTTGTGTGCAGTACGGCCTGATCGGGTACGCGGCGCGAGCGTCGGCCGACCAGGATCCAGAACGGACCATTGGGGTGGATGGCCGCGTCGGCGAACTCCTCGGTCACCGCACATGCCTCGGCGTATGCGCCGGGGCGGAAGACCAGATCCTGGCAGACTTCATCGGTGATCCACTTGAGGGTGATCGTCGAGAGCAGGGCATCGCCCTTCTCATGGGCGAAGGTGCCGCCGACATCGGAGTGGACACCGGCGAACCAGACCTCCTGCGCCGTGTCGTGCAGCGGCTCCGGCCGGCTTTTGACCAGGAACTCGCGGAAGGGGCGCCGCTTCTCGTCGAGGGAAACGGCGTGGCGGATGCGGGCGGCATTGGGGAGTTCGTGGGTGTAGGGCCACTGCAGATTGCCCAGGCGGAGGATCCCCGCCGCCTTCACTGTGTCCCAGACACCGAGATAGGCGACCGGCAGCGCGTAGTGGGAGACCTGCCGCGGATTGTTGCGTTTGACCGCCGCCCACAGCGGCTCGCGGTCGGTGCGCTGACAGAAGGCGTGCGAGAACCGGGCCACTTCCCGCTCGCTCTTGTCGATGTCCTGGTTGAAAGCGTACTTGGCCACCGCGTAGGGGACGAGATTCTCCGAGCCGGCCCGCATGAGTCCGGGCTTGTTGAGCATCCCGACCAGCGCGCGGGCGGTATAGGCGCCGCGGCTGAATCCGAAGACATACACGAGATCACCGGGCTCCCAGTTCCGCATCAAGCACGTGTACGCCTCTGCCAGGTTGGTCCTCAGCCCGGTGCCGAAGGCGAGACCGCACCCACGGGACAGCCAGCGGTCGACCGGACCGCGGGCGGCGGCCGACGACATGGTGCCGACGCCGGGGTCGTAATACAGGAGCTGGCGCGAGGGGTCGTCCGCCTCCAGCATTTCAAACAGCCGCACCACATTGGTGGGGTGGCAGGCGCCGACCTGATTGCTCGTCCCGTCAAGGCAGATGACGATCCTGCGTGGCATATCGGCTCCTCGTCCCGCGGGCCCAGGGCGTGTTTCGAAAGTGGCGTCGTCCGCCCGAAGGGCGGGTCCTGCGGCCTCCGATGGGGTGCGTCGCGAGGCGGAGGGTCGTTCTCGTACGGGGCGTACGTGGACGGACCCGACGACGTGGCTAGGCGCCGTGCCAGGCGTCGCGGGCCGGACGGGACTTTCGCAACACGCCCTAGCGGGAGCCTCGGCCGTTCCCGCGCGCCCGGCCCGTAGCCAGGTGGCCGGCCGCGGTGCGTCGTCCGGGGGCGATCTGCCCGGCGAACGCCTGGAGCGCGGCGGAACTGTTCGGCGGCAGGACCGCCATCAGCCCCTGCTCCTGCGCCTCGGCCACCGCCTCCGCCGCCCTGCTGCCCTCAGGGACGTGCACCAGGCGGACGTGTCCGTCTCCGGAACCCCGCCGGTCCACCGGGGAAACGGCGCCATGGGTACCGTCGGGCAGGGTCACCCACAGCTGGAAGTCGTCGTACCGGACGAAGTCCGCCCCCTTGACGGGCCAGGGATAGTGGTGCTCACCGGGCACCTTGGGCAGAATCCCCTGGTGGTTGCCGTGGCTCATGGGCACGCACGCGTTGAACAACGAGTCGGTCCACGCCTCCACACCGTCCGCGTCCTTGATCGGGGTGCGCAGCAGTGCGTCGGCCTCCTCGTATCCCAGCTCGGCGAGCGCCGGCAGGGTCAGTGGGAAAGCATCGATGAGTTCGGCCGCCTCCTGCCTGAGCCGGTCGACCTTCACCGGCTCAGCGCAGAACTGCATGCTCCACTCGATGCCCACCCGGGCCCGGTACATCCGCCAGCCGCCCGCTCCCCTGACCCAGAGGCTGCCACCGTGGTGCATCTCCCAGTGCTCGGAGCCGGCGGGCCGGGAACCGTACGGCAGATCCGCGTCACTCATCTCGTCGAGAATCTTGTGCGCCGTCTTCTTCGCGGCGCGGAAGAACGACGACTCGAAGCGCTCGGGGTGCTCGACCAGCCGAATCTTCCAGGGGTGGTTCTCCGACTCGATCCCGCCGGGCTTGAGCGAGTCGGGAATCGGGGACGATGCAACGGATCCGGATCGGGGCATGTCCCACCTCCACGTGCCGACCGCGGTCCGTGTTCGGCCCACGGTGCCGAGTCCCCCTGTCTTCATCGTCCGCCCGGGCTCGGAGGTACGCCAACCCGAGCAGCCGATGAACGGAGGGTTGTCGGTCCAAGCAGGGCAGATCAAGAGGTCTGCCGCTGCCGACCGTGTCGATCAGTTCCTGGAGTGCTGCGCGCGGAGGCATCGTCGGCCATGCCCGCCAGTGGCGTTGCGCGTGACCCAACGCTCCAGCTGGGCCACGGACGGCGCGAACGGCCGGGGCCAGGCGGGGATTGAGCACGTCGGCCCCGCTTCTCCCTGTCTCCTGACAGACCTGACAGCACATCAGTAAGACCGACGTCGTCGAACCGGACGCAGCCACCCGAGCAGTACCGTCCGGACGGCATGGTGCGGTGCCCACCCAGCGCGTCGGCGCCGCCGCACCACGCTGCCCGGAGAGCGCAGTCTGGCCGTGGTCGCCCCGCTTCGCTTGCCGGAGAAGGCGGGGCAGGTGTCGCCGCAGCCCATGGTGATGCACACGTCCGACTCGCGGACCGCGTCGACGGTGAGGATCTTCGGCGTCTCCTCGGAGATGTCGATGCCGACCTCGGCCATGGCCTCGACGGCGGCCGGGTTGACCTGGTCGCCGGGGTCGGAGCCTGCGGAGCGGACCTCGAGCGGGCTCCGGCCAGGTGGGCCAGCCAGGCGGCGGCCTTCAGGGAAGGCGAGCCAGAACCCGAGTTCCGGCAGCAGATGTCGACGACTGTCCTTCGACAGTGAACGGCGGCAGGCAGCGCCACCGTCCCGGCCCCGCAAGGACCTGTGCAAGAGGCCACTCGGGCAGGGAAAACGCAACTTCGACATGGCCCGCACAGGCAGCTACCTTCACCTGGACTTCGGCGGTCACCCACGGTCGCACAGGGGTTCCTTCAGGTAAGCCACCCGCGACGGGACGAGTTGGTCACACCGCACGAATCCTCGCCCCATCCGTAAACCACCGAACCGGGTCCACACCAGGTAGCCCCAACCAGGGAGAGACGCATGCCCCATCTTGCTCTGTACACATTCGGCGTCCTGAAGTCACCTCTCGCCGATCCCGCACCTCTCACGCGCCAGTTCCACGACAGCGCTGAGGCCATCTACCGGAAGATCGCCCAGCACCCCGGATACCTCGCTCGTGCTGTAGCGGCAGACGGCAACCGGGGCTCACACTTCGACTTGGACTGGGGTGCATGGGGAGAGTTCGCCGTACCGACCTGGTACGGCAAGGGCCGCAGGGTGGAAACCACCGCCCTGGCCGCGACCCTCTCACTCTGGACCGACCTGCGCCCGGCCTTCGACGCCATCTACACCGGCCTGCACCGTGAGGCGCTGAACAGGCGTTACGACTGGTTCGAGAGGACAGAACACCCGAGTTACGTGTTCTGGTGGGTCTCCGACGACGTGATACCCACCTGGCAGGACGGGGTTTCCAGGCTGGAGCAACTCCACGACCACGGCTCCGCGCCGCACGCCTTCACCTTCCACCACTCGTTCGCCCCGGACGGAACTCCCACCAGGATCAAAGGCAACGGGCCGAAGAGCGACCAGGTTCGCTGACAAGGAAGCCTGGACGACTGGATTCGCTGTCAAACGCCTCGATTGAATGACGGCGAACAACGACTCCGGGAGGCGGCTTGCCCGCGTGGCGGGTGGCCGCGGCTCGCCGCACCGCTGTGGCCAGCAGCCCGCCATGGAGCAGAGCTGTCCGACACCACGCGCTGACGCCCACGGGCCGGGGATCCGTGGGCGTCAGCGCGTGGTGTCGGACAGCGGAGGGGGCGTGAGCGCCGTCGGCTGTGCTGCTGCTCGCGTTGACATAAGCCGGTCCGTCCTCCTGTCGTGTTCCTGCACCTGCGGTGCTGCCCGGGAGGGTGTAAGCAGGGAATATGCGCCTGTGGCAGCGGTTTGCACACCGCCCTCGCTCACGGCAGGCCGATAGCGCGCTGCTGGTGTTCCCGCTGGGTTTGATCGCGGCGATCGTACTGGCCGACGTGTTGACCCCCAGTTTGCCGATGGGCCCGTCGCTGCTGATCGTGGCACCCGCGCTCACCGCGTCTTTCGCCTCCCCACTCATCACCGGGGCGATCGCTGCCTTGGCGGCGGCGGGCATGCTTGTCATCGGCCTTCAAAACGGTCACCTGATCAGGGACTTCGACTCGCAGCTCATTGCCCTGCTGGTGGTGTCGGTGATCGTGACGGCCTTCGGCTATCTGCGGGAGCGGCGTGCCCGTGAGCTGGCGCTGGTACGGACGGTTTCGGAGGCCGCACAGCGGGTGGTGCTGCGGCCGCTGCCGCGCCGGATCGGTCCCCTTCGGGTGGGGTCGGTGTATCTGGCGGCGCAGGAGCAGGCCCTGCTCGGCGGTGACCTGTACGCGACCGTCCGCACCTCCACGGGCACCCGGCTGATCATCGGTGATGTGATGGGCAAGGGCCTGACCGCGATCGGCGACGCCGCCCTGCTGCTGGGCGCCTTCCGGGAGGGCGCGCACCGCCAGGCCACCCTGCCCGACCTCGCGGCCTACCTGGACCACAGCGTGTGCTGGAACCTCGCCGACCCCACTGAGGCGGAGAAGGCCGGCGAGTGCTTCATCACCGCCACCGTCCTCGACATCCCTGACGCGCTGCCGCAGGTGGACATGGTCACCTGTGGGCATCCGCCCGCCTTGCTGCTACACGGCCAGAAGGTTTCCACCTTGCATGCCACCTGCCCCGCCCCGCCGCTGGGCCTTGGTGAACTGGCCGGCCACCGCTACCACGTCGACACCTTCCCGTTCGGCCCCGGAGACATGTTGCTGCTGCACACCGACGGGGTGATAGAGGCCCGGGACGCACGGGGCGTCTTCTACCCGCTGTCCGAACGCGCCGCTTCCTGGGTCCACCACAGCCCTTCTGCGCTGGTCCACCATCTGGGCGCCGATCTCATCGCACATGCCGGCGGACACCTGGCGGACGACGCCGCTGTGATTGCTGTCCAGCGCAGCCGTCAGCCGGCGCCTACCAAGGCGGCCGAGCGCGCGCCCCTGCCTCGGCCCACAGCAGGGGCGGCCAGGCGAAGGGCCGATTCCTAATGGAGTTGTCAAGCGCCGGACGTGACGGGCGGTATGGGTTCGTAGCACCGTCCGTCACGCAGGAGGGCCCACAAGACGTTGACCCGTCGGCGGGCGAGTGCGAGCACGGCTTGGACGTGTCGTTTGCCTTCGGCGCGCTTGCGGTCGTAGAAGCGGCGGGACTCGTCGCAGCAGCGGATGCTGATCAGCGCGGAGGTGTAGAAGACGCGTTGGAGACGCCGGCTGTATAGCTTGGGCCGGTGCAGGTTGCCGCTGATCTTGCCCGAGTCGCGGGAGGCCGGAGCGACGCCGGCGAACCCCGCGAGCCGGTCGGCGCTGTCGAAGGCGTCCATGTTGCCACCGGTGGCCGCGATGAACTTGGCGCCCAGCAGGGGCCCGATGCCGGGCAGGCTGGTGATCACTTCGGCTTGCCGGTGCTGGCGAAACCGGCCCTCGATGAGCTTGTCGGTCTCGGCGATCTTCTCGTTCAGGGCCATCACCTCCCTGGCAAGGGAGTGCACGACCTGCGCGGTGATCTTCTCGCCGGGAACGACGGTGTGCTGGCCTTCGGCGGCCTGGACAGCCGCGGTGGCGAGCTGGTCGGCGCCGCGGACCTTGCGGTTACGCAGCCAGGTCGCCAGCCGCTTGACGCCCGTGCGGCGGATGGCGGCCGGTGTCCGGTAGCCCGTCAGCAGCACCAGGGGGCCGACGTTTCCGAGGTCGAGTTCACGCTCCAGGCCGGGGAAGATCCCGGTCAGGTGGCCGCGCAGCCGGTTGATGGCTCTCGTGCGGTCGTCGGCGAGGTCGCGGCGGCGGCCGGTGAGGACCTTCAGCTCGGTGACCAGTTCGTCACCGGACCGCAGGGGCATCAGGTCCCGGCGGACGCGGGCCTGGTCGGCGATGATCGCGGCGTCCTTGGCGTCGGTCTTGCCGTCGCCCCGGTAGCCCTCCGAGGCCCGGTTGACGGCCCGGCCGGGGATGTAGAGCAGGGGGCTGGCCGTGGTTGAGCAGGACCGCGATCACGAGGCCGGCCCCGCCGTCGGCCAGGTCGATGCCCCAGGCCGTCACCTCGCCCAGGTCCAGCACGTTGCCCAGGAGCCTCAGCAGTTCGGTTTCCTCCTTGGCCACACGGCGGGACAGCAGCCGCTTGCCGGTGTCGTCGATCACCACACAGTGGTGATGGGTCTTCCCGGCGTCAATACCGGCCCAGATCGCTGTCACTCGCTTCTCCGCAGGTCGTGTTCGTACGGGTACCACGGACGACCTCGCTGTCGAGTCCCTACTGAGCGATCAGTGCCGCAATTCCTAATGAGCAGCCGAGTCGTCGTGGGGGCCGGGCGGCGAATCGGCACCAGCCACGGACGGCAGAGGACTGAAAGCCACACCCGGACCACCTGGGTGGGCCAACCCTACGAATGGCTCGCTCATCCCGAACAACAAGGTAGGGAGGACTGAGGGGGAAACGCGTATGGGCAGTGCTGTCAGCGAAGGCGGACACCCCCGCGCGGCAGGGGCAATCACGTGAGGTAGGCGGTGGCGTAGCCAGTAAGCCGAGCCGGGGCGGAGCACGTCGGCATGCACCGTGCCCGGGCACCGGCCGCGCCCGGGAGGCGCCGCACCCGGTTGATCCCGGAGGTTGCCCCACTGCCGCTGGAGGCCGTCCATCACCGCACAGAGGGTGTCCTCGTCCGCGGCGGTGATGTCCATGACTACGAGCCCGGGCTCGGAGATGTGCTGCTCGTCGATCTGCACGCCCTCACCGACGCCCCTGTGCGACCCGCAGTTCGCCGACCGGACAGAGAGCATCCGCACGAGGGAACTCGGTCACAGACTCGCACGGCACCGGTCGCACGACCCGTGCCCGGCCCGTAGACATGAAGGCAGCCGCGCCCGCCGACAGGACCGGGCCGGCTGCACCGTCGCCGTGAGCCATGCCAATGGCTCAGCGAGCGGCCAGGGACCGGTAGGCCTCCGCAGGGCCGCACCCTCCGTGCGGCCCTGCGACCGCCGAGGCGGGGGCGGGCACGGGTCCCGTATGGCACGTGAACGGATCCGGTGGCCGGTCGTCGTGGACCGGGCGCTGGCCTGGCTGGTCGCGGGCGCGTTCCCGCGCGAGGCCGCCACCTGGTTCGCCCTCGACCGCACCGAGGGCCGGCGGCCGGCGTACGTCGCGGCGGAGAGGGACCCCCCCTCCTACAGCTCCTCACCGGCTGGCTGGCCGAGTACGGCATCCCGGCCCTGGCCGTCCGCGGCTTCGCCCCCAGTCCTACGCCGCCGCACCATCCAACTCGGCCATGCCACCCTGCTCTGGTGCGGCGACTTCGACGCGAGCGGAGCGGACATCGAACGAGACTGGGCCCGGCGCACCGAAGGCTGCTGGGAAGAGGTCCGCCGGGTGCTCCTGACCCGCGAGCAGACCATCGAGTACGAACTGCCCTCGGCTGAGGGCAAACACTGCGACCCGAGATGGCCGGCCTTCGCCGACCGCTACGGGCTTGACTCCGCACAACCCGTGCAGTGGGAGCTTGAGGCCCTGGAACCGGACGAGCTCCAGCGTCCGGTCCTCTCCGCCGTCGCCCCGTACGTCGACTCTGCCGTACTCGCCCGGCAGATCGCCCGCGAGGAAGAACGGCGCCGCGTCCTGGCCACCTTTCTGGGCGGCTGGGACGCGGCGGGCGGGAGAGGGCTGTTCTACCGCTGTACGAGCGCCCGGAGGTGCTCAGGCGGGTGCCGGCGCCGGGCGCAGCAATACGAGCGGGGAGCGTCGGCGTTTCTCCACCGTGCGCAGCTCAGGAACAGTTGGGCTGTCTCAGAGGCTCTGATGTCTCAGGAGCGGCGACGGCGTCACGGTGTGGGCATCGGTCGGATTGCTGAGTGAGGTGTCTCAGCGGGAGGGGAGCGATTTCACCCCTTCGTGTCTGTACTGAGCGTGGGACTGGCCTGTGAGTGCTGCAGTTGGGTGAGGAGAGCGCGCGATTGCCCGGAGCCGCCCCCCGGGCAATCGGCGGCGAGCCTCCACGGACAAGGGTGCGTTCGCGTGTGTCATGGTGTCGTCGGGGCCGTACGGGACGCGTGGTGCCGTGCGCCGGTGACGATGAGTGAGACATTCTGTCCGCCGAAGCCGAAGGAATTGCTGAGCACGGCCTCCTGGGGAACGTCTCGTCGCTCTGCGACGACATCGAGATCGATGTCGGGCCCGACGCCGGCCGCGGTGAGGTTGCGGGTCGGCGGGATGACGCCGTGCTCCACACTGAGGACGGCGATGAGCGCCTCGATCGCACCAGCCGCGCCAAAGAGATGACCGAGTGCCGCCTTGGGGGCTGTCACGGTGGCGCGGCCGAAGACCTCCTGGATTGCGTGTGCCTCGGCGACGTCGCCGACCGGAGTTCCGGTGGCGTGGGCGTTGATGTGGCTGACCTGCTCGGGAGTCAAACCGGCTTGCGCAAGGGCCTTCCGCATGGCGGAGACCTGACCGGAGCCGTCGGGAGCGGGTGCCGTGATGTGGTGAGCGTCGGCGGCGATGCCGGCGCCCGCGAGTACAGCGTGGACGTGCGCGTTCCTGGCGTTGGCGTGCTCGGCGCTTTCGAGCACCACGACAGCGGCGCCTTCACTGAGGACGAATCCGCTGCGGTCCGCGGCGAACGGCCGGGACGCTGAAGCGGGTTCGGCGGTATGCCGCGACAGTGCTTGTGCCTGGACGAAGCCGGCGACGGTGATCGGAGTGATCGCGGCCTCGGTCCCGCCCGCGATGACCACGTCCGCCTCGCCGGCACGGATGAGCCTGGCCCCCAGAGCGATCGCCTCGGCACCGGAGGAGCACGCCGAGACGGGCGTGTAGACCCCGGCCCGTGCGCCGTATTCGATACTGATCAGCGCCGCCGCCGCATTGGGCATGAGCATCGGTACCGTGCGGGGGGAGACGCGCCGGGGCCCTGCCGCTTCCAGAACGTCGTCTTCCTTCAGCAGCGTCCGTACGCCCCCGATGCCCGTGCCGATCGCCGATGCAAGCCGGTCCGGGTCCACCTCTGGGGCGCCGGCGTCGGCCCAGGCTTCGGCCGCCGCGGCGAAGGCTGCCTGCTGTGAGCGGTCGAGCCGCCTGGCCTGTACCGGCAGCAGCGACTCGGCGGGGTCGATCGCCATCGTCCCCGCGACGGTCTCGGGAAGGCCGAGACCCTCGTGGCCGCGCAGGACGCCGCCGCGGATGCCCGACTCACCGGCAAGCAGGGCTTTCCAGGTGGACTCCACGCCCCCGCCGAGTGGTGTGATCGCGCCGAGTCCGGTTACGACGACTTCAGTCCGGTGCATACCCTTCAACCTTTCTTGTATGCGATACAAGCTAACGAGTCCTTGTTGTATCACATACAATTTGAGAATGGAGAAGAAGCGAACCGAAGCCCGATCAACGTCGGCTCGATCGCGTGACCGCGGTCGCGCGACGAGACGCCGGCTGATTGAGGCCACTGCACGGCTCTGCAAGGAGCGGCCCGGCGCGGAGGTGAGCGTCGCGGAGATCGCGAACGCGGCAGGCGTCTTCCCCAATCAGGTCACCTACTACTTCGGCTCTAAGGACTCGCTGCTCGTGCACGCCGCCTTTCTCGGCTTGTTGCACGACGCCCGACGGATTGAGCGCATCGGTCGCCAAGCCCTCGACGCGGCGACATTTCGGCGCAACATCGCCCGCGCTGTACTGGCCATGCCCTCGCTCCCACCGGTCGCGCGAGCACTCGCCGCCGGGATCTCCAAGCCAGAACTTGCCCCCGTGGTCGACCGGCACCTCCAGTTGCTGTTCCGGCAATCCGAGCGCTTCGTGGGCCAGCTCATCAACGGTCGCGGCTGGAGGGCACGCCGACCGCTCGACGTGGAGGTCAGGACGTTCTGGAGCACCGCGCTCGGCGCGGTGCTGCTCGTCCGGGCCGGGGCACACGGCACTGTCGCCGACCTCGACCTCGCCGGAGCATTGACCATCCACGACGAACCCGAGTACGGCTGGCTAGTGCCGTGACCGGCAATGTGTGCCCGGAAGGAGCGGTGCCCGGTGCGTGCGATCACAAGGCGGCCGGAAGCCCTCGGATGGGGTCTGCCCTGCTCGAACGAAGTCGAGAGCCACGTGGGCTTTTGGCCAACGCCGCGAGCGCGCGTGCCAGGCGGCGCGACGGGGCAAACGTTGCCGGGAGCGGCACTAGGTTTTCCCCAGGTAGCGTCGACGTGTAAAGGGCCGAGTGGTGTTTCCCCTGCTCACAGCACCTTTTCTGCGTTACTTACGGCGCGGATGAGGCAGGGGGAGAAGCTACCGGCCGGGTGTGCGGGAACGGTTCGTGGTGGGGCGGTGGTGGGGTTCGGCGAGGTGGCCCGGGCGGATCGTGTCGAGGCTGGTTTTGGTGATGCGTTGCCTGCCATCACTGATGGCGGTGACCGCTGCTTGCCGGATTAGGCGGGGCAGGCTCCCGATTCTTCCTGCGGTCCGCTGGTGAAGGTGGGACGCGTGGCGGGGGAGGGTCCCCGCGTGGTGCGCGGAGAGTGCTGTTTCCACGGCCGTGATCCGTTCTTTGAACGGCTCGTGTTTCCCGAGCCGCGCCGGGGACATACCGCGTTCCACCAGGCTCGAGCGTGCGGCGGGCTGCGCGCCACGCACGCCGCTGAACAAGGACGGTCGTGGTGACGTCGATGCCCGCGTATACAAATGTCGCCGGGATGCGTTCGGTGAGGTCTTTCGGCAGGTCGGCGGTTTCCGCGCCGGTGGAGGAGGGCGCCACGGACTCCTGACGCGGTGCGCGGCGGCCGGTAGAGCCGGATCCTCGTTTACGTGAGGTCGAAGGGGGCCGGGCCGTGTCGCTCCCAGATCTGGCGAGAGGCCTCTTCTGGGTATGGCAAGGTCTTCGACTCGATATCAAGGACGCGAGTCAGCCGTCGCCTGGGCCGGTGGGCGGGCCATCCGGGGTCGCCGGTCGTGGCGAAGCGGACCCATGCACGCTGCAGTTCCCGGGATACCACCGAGACCTCCGGCGTTGGTCGGTCGCCGAAGAGGTGTCGGCCGGCGGGGCTGTCCGGCGTGCCGAACGCCAGGGGGACGTCGAGGCTGTGGCAGGCGCCCAGGACTCCGCCGGACGCCGGGGCGGTCAATTGCAGCTCAAAGAGGAACGATGTGCCTCCAGCCGCTTGATTGGCCTGGGCCAGGTGCAGTGAGGGCATCCGGAAGAGGGCATCGGAGTACACAAGTTCGATCAATTCTTCCGGGGTGGCCTGCGGGAAGGCGGCACGATAGGCGTCGGCGCCGTCTGGTGCCGGGGCGAACAGGTCCAGGGCCGTATGGGCGTCGTCCTCAGTGAAGGTGCCCAGCCGCCCCATCATGACGCTGAACAGCCGGAATTCGTCACGGGTGTGGCCGACGAGGAGGTCGATTCCTCCTGCACGGCCCTCGGCCAGCGCCGTCCAGGGCGTTTCGGTGAGCACCACGCCGTCGAGGACCGGGCACACGGCGACGCCGATCTGCGACAGCCGCCCCCAACTCTTGCGGTGGCCGGGAAGGTCGACACCAAGGGCAGTGAGCTCGCCGGCCAGTCGCAAGGAGTCGATGCAGGACAGGGCTTCGACGTCGGGTGCCGCACCGACCCGGCTCGCGAGCGCGGCGGCGACTTCTTCCGCCAGCGCACGGGTGCACAGCGTTCCCGGGACCGAGTGCACGATGGCCCTGCGGAACAGCCCGCGCGCTCGCTTCATCGTCAGCAGGGCCGCGATCGACCCTGCCCCGGCGGACTGTCCCGCTACCGTGACCTGGTCGGGGTCACCGCCGAAAGCGGCGATGTTGCGCCGTACCCATTCCAAGGCCGCGATCTGGTCGAGAAACCCGCGATTGGCCGGGGCGCCCTCGACAAGAGCGAAACCTTCGGCTGCCACCCGGTAGTTGATGCTCACCACGACCAGGCCCGCGTTGGTCAGAGCGGCAGGATCGTACATCGGATCGCTGGAGGCCCCCGCTATGTAGGCACCACCGTGGATCCACACCAGCACGGGCAGCCCGGCCGCCCCCAGGGCCGGGGTGCTGACGTTGAGCGTGAGCCAGTCGTTTCCGAGCGAGCTCTCGGCCGTCGGTCCCGCCTGCGGAACCACGGGGCCGAATTCGGCCGCCTGCTTCGTCCCGTCCCACCCCTCGACCGGCGCCGGCGCCTGGAAGCGCAGGAGTCCGACCGGCGGCTGTGCATAGGGGATGCCCCGAAACACCGCATGGTTCTCCTGCCAGCGCCCTTCAACGAGGCCCTCCGCAGTCCGTGCTCCTGGTTGTTCGGACATGCCACGTCCTTCCTCGGCGAACGGACTCCCCAGCTTTTACCGGCCAGTTGTAATATGTCAACTGTATTGAAACAGGGAGGCCACTGATGCCCAAGCAGGTGGATCACCGTGAACGCCGCGAGACGATCGCCCGAGCACTGTGGCGCGTAGTGGAGCAACGCGGCATCGCGCACGCGAGCGTCCGCGAAGTGGCCCAGGAAGCGGGCATCTCCCACGGCGCGGTGCAGCACTACTTCACCACCCGGGAAGAGATGTTGGTTTTCGCTATGGACTTCGCGTCCGAACAGACATCACTGCGCGTCGCCGAAGCCGTCGGAGAACTCGGCGGGCCACCACACCCCCGTGACATGCTCCGGGTGATGCTTGCGGAGATGCTCCCGCTGCATCCCGACGCACGCGCGACGAGCCGGATGAGCGCCGCCTACGTCCTGGAGTCACTGCACAACGCGAACATCCACACACGCGCACGCGACGGATTGGCTCAGGGCCGCGACCTCATCGAGCAGATCGTCCGCCAGGCAATCACCGACGGCCACATCAACCCCGACCGCGACCCCGCGACAGAGACCAACCTGCTCCTGGCACTCACCGGCCTGATCCCGCTCATCGAACTGAGCGTGATCGAGCCCCAAGAGGCCCTGACCGCCGTCGACCAGCACCTCAACCGGCTGTTCACGACGAAGCCCTGACCGCGCCCAATCGCCGACGGTCGCGTTCCGGTACAGAACACCCCCTCCTCTTCGGCATCGAGGTGCTCGATGTGCTTGCGAAGCACCTTCAGGTTTCCTTCCCGGGCGTGGTACTGGCAGGCGGTGGCGAGGTTGGTGGCCCATTTTGCGTCCTGCGACGGGGGTGCCTGAAGGTATTCGCTGGCGGCGACCGATGGCGGCGTCCAGGATGCGTGGGCGTCGACTGCTCCTTCTCGTGTCGGTGCCCGCCAGGGGCAGTGATGGTTGCAGGACGGTGCCGCAGGGCGCGGTCGCTTGAGGGGGGCGTTGATCGACGTCGGCCGCGGGCTGCAGAACGAGTTCGTCCCCAGGCGCTTACCTCCGCGTCCACAGCTCTCGCAGCGCCGCGTTGACCGCCTCCGGCTGTTGCGTATGCGGGTAGTACCCGGGCACGACGAGATGGTCGGCGCCCAGCCTATCGGCGAGGAACTCTGCGCAGGCGATCAGCGGTTCGCCCGCGTACTCCTTGTACAGTGCGGGTGCGCCCGCCCAGTCCCCCGAGATCAGTAGCTTCGGCCAGGGCGCGGCCGCCAGTGGCTCCAGCGCGATCTCGGCGTCCCAGCAGGGTCGTTCGGTCATCGAGGCGGCAGCGGCGCGCAGCCGCTGCGGGGTCGGTTCCGGCGCGGCCATCCCCAGCGCCTCGGTGGAGGCCCGCAGAAATTCCTCGGGTGAGAATTCGGCGGGCAGTTCCGCCATTCCTGCGCGGGCCCGTTCCAAGGCGGCCGCGACAACTGGGTGGCCGGCCGCGGGCCGCAGGGCGCCGGGCTGGATCAGGGTGAGTGACCGCACCAGATCGGGCCGGCGCGCGGCGGCAACCAGCGCGCTCACCCCGCCGTACGCATGTCCGACCAGATGGCCGCCGTCGCCCAGCAGCCGGATGAGGTCGTCGGCATCGGTCTCGTAGTCGCTGTGCGCGATATCGGGGCTGCGCCCGTATCCGCGGCGGTCCATCAACAGCAGGCGGTGGCGGTCGGCGAGCGGGCGCTGCGCCGCGAAGCCGTAGTGCGCGTCGTCACCCCAGGTCAGGATCCCGTGCGCGAACACTGCCCGCGGACCTTGGCCCCCGGTCTCGTCCCAAACGGTCACATGTATGCCGTCGCCCGCTGAGGCCTTCGCTAAGTCGGCCCCTGAGCCGCCCATCGGGTTGTTCACCAAATCGTCCATACGCCGTCCCCTACCCGGTGTGCGGTCACCTATTTCTTGTGTGCTCTCGGATCCGCGGCAAGCACAGAATCACAAATCCTTTCGTCGACTCGCATCGCGGCATAGGCACCACCGTCGCGAAGCCCGCAGCAGACGGGAATCAGGGTCCCCGCCACCCCATGACGCTCACGCATCGATCGCGTCGACACTTGCCCAATGAGCGCGACGGACGTCTGACACGGAATCCACCCGCCATGCGCCTCACCGCGCACAGCATCCCCGGGTCGCCGACGTGGTCGCAGTTGCCCTGGCGGCCGTCGACGTCACCGCGATGGTGTTCATGATGAACAAGGACGGCTTTCTTCACTGTCGGCACCTGCTCGCTGAGGCCCGCCGTCATCTCGCTTTCGTTTTGCGTGGCCGCCGCCGCGAACCGGGCCTGGACGACGACATCGTGGACGCCGCCGTCGCTACGCACTGTCTGGACATCAGCGAGCCGAAGACACTGCGCGGCCACATGCCCGTCTACCGCTTCTACACCGCCCGCTGGCCACTGGCCGACCCGCCCACCCGTCGCCGACCTGACGCCATACCCGGGACCGACCACCGGCCTCCGGCCGGACCCAAGGACTCGGATGAGCCCCGCCTGCCCCTGGAGCCGGGGGAGTGGGACATCCCGCGCGCCGGGTACACGCCCGACCAGGTGGCGGAGGTCGCCCGCTTCCGAGAGGAACTGCCCCGTCTGAGCATGGCGGTCTCGACCCACCCGTACTGTGAGTCGCTCGGCGGCCTCGGCCTGGTCGAGGCCCGCATGGCGCTCAAGCACGTCCACGAGCAGCCCGACGAGACGTAGTCGAGCGGCCTTCTTCTGCGGCTTCGGCCGGTCGGTAGAGGTGCGTTGGCCCCGCGCCTCCACCACGATCGGAATACAGGAAGGCCCCACCCCGCGGGAGGTCCGCGTGCCGGCGACGATCTGGAACGGCGCCATCAGCTTCGGCCTGGTGATGATCCCCGTCCGGGTCTCGGCCGCGACCGAGGACCGTTCGGTCAGGTTCCGTCAGGTGCACCTGGCCGATATGGGCCGGATCCGCACCCGGAAGGTCTGCGAGATCGACGGCGAGGTCCTCGCGCAGGAGGACATGGGCAAGGGCTACGAGCTCACCCGGGACCGGGTCGTCCCGTCACGGACGAGGAGCTCGACGGGATGCTGCTGCTGCCCACGGCGAGGGCGATTACGTGGTCCGCCACGACTGGCAGAGCCGGGGCCTGGCCATGGCCGCCGCCCTGACCTGCTACAGGAAGCTCGCGCAACTTGCCCGTGAGACAACCTCTTAGCTATATCGCGCGGGTCTTGCGGCACCCCGCCCCGGACGCCTCCAGACGGGCACCGCTTTCCGAGCATGCTGTTGTCCCCTCACGCTTTCGCGCTCAAGTGAGCCCGGCGACCCAAGAACCTCCCTCCAAGTTCGTCCCGACTGCATCGGGGATACAACGAAACGCCTCACGGCGCATGTTGGACGAAGACCTTCGCCGACCTCCGGCCCTGCGCTGCCATCGTCGACCGCCCCACTTTCGGTGGCAACATCATCGAGACCGGCACCGACTCCTACCGCCTCGTGAGCATCCGTGCCCGCGCCGAGCAGTAAGTCGTCGGCCAACCCACTACCCCGCCCCTCGACGCCAGCGGGTCTTGGCAGTGGGGAGTTCGGCTGCCAACTCGGCCATCGCCCGCAACCGCTCGTAGTACTCGACTGCGTCGCCCCCATCACCGAGCGACGGCAGCACCTTGTCTACGGCCGCGAGGCATCCGAGCAGGATTCTGCGGCGTTTCTCGTCAAGGAGCCCAGACAGCGACGAGGAGACACAGCCAGCGATGCCCGCATCCAGCAACACCAGGTCTTCGCCGTTGATCTCTCGACCGCGAGGCGCGGTGGGAACTGTGCATGCATGTGCTTTTTCCACAGCCGCGAGAGTGGGTCCAGTTGCGGTTTGCTCATGTTCGAGATCCTTCCTCAAGAGCCAGGCTCCGCGGGAGAGAGCTCCTGCGGAGCGGCTCCGGCCAGGGAGCCTGTTCGCCGACACGCGGGTGCTGCCAGTTCTCAGCAACATTTCTCCAGCGCCCAGGCATCGTCCGCTCCCAGAACCGGCCGACAACTGTTCTCGGATCTCGGTTCTGGCACAGATCTTGGGGAGTGGTTGCGGAGTGTGACCGCGTTGTTCGATTGCGAGGAGTCCGGCTCGTGCGACACGGCGTACGCCGTGTCGTCTGACAGCCGGAAGTGACGCTCCCTCAGGTTACTTCCGTTCGCTGCTGCGGTCGGTTGTGGTCGGTGATGGTGCTGGTCATGCAGGCCGATGGACCGTTTTGGGACTCGCTGGTATTCGACGGGATCGCCGAGTTGGATGTCGAGGCGGTTACGGCCGCGTTCGGCACGGTCGAGGTGGTGGCGAGAGGTCGTGCAGGCGGCGCTTCATGTCCGGACTGCGGCCTCTTCTCGGGCCGGGTCCACGACCGTTACCAACGCAGGCTGAGGGACCTTCCACTGGCTGACCAGGGCTTTGTGATCCGGCTTACGGTCCGACGCTTCATCTGCGGGTCGGGGCAGTGCCCACGCCGGACCTTCGCCGAGCCGTTCTCCCGGCTGACTGTCCCGTACGCACGGTTCACCACGCGGCTCAACCGTGCCCTGGAACGGGTGGGGCTCGCCCTGGCGGGGCGGGCCGGCGCTCGGCTGGCGGCCCAGATGGGCTTTGGTGCTGGAAGGATGACCTTGTTACGCAGGGTCATGGCACTGCCCGATCCGTGGTTCAGTACTCCGCGGGTGCTGGGTGTGGACGACTTCGCGATCCGTCGCGACCAGACCTATTCAACCGTGCTGACCAGCGTCGAAGACCATCGCGTGGTCGATGTGCTCCCGACGCGTGAAGCCGGGCCGCTGGCCGCGTGGCTGAACCGCCATCCCGGCGTGGAGATCATCTGCCGGGACCGGGCGGGCGCCTATGCCGAGGGGGCCCGGCGCGGTGCCCCCGATGCTCTGCAGGTCGCCGACCGGTTCCATCTGTGGCAGGGCCTCGGCCGGGCCGTGGAGACCTGCGTCGCCGCCCACCGCGACTGCCTGCGCAACCCGACGCCCAGCGGCATGCAGTCGCAGGACACCCGACCGGCTTCCGATCGGCCACAGGACGACTCGACGCCCGTCGGCCGGCGGGCCGAGCGCAAGAGGGCCGCACACGCCCTGGTCCACGAGCTCCTTGCCCAAGGGCACTCACGCCGGGCGATTGCCCGGCACCTGGGCTGGGGCCTGAAACACCGTGCTCCGGTACGCGAACGCGGCACGCTGGCAGGACACCATCCGCGACAACCGACCCCGGCCCAGCAGACTGGACCCCTACAAACCCTACCTGGAGCGGCGATTCGCCGAAGGATGCACCAGCGTCACCCGACTGCACAGCGAGCTGCTCGCCGAGCAAGCTCCCGTCACCTACGGCATGGTCCGAGCGCACATCGCCACCTTGCGCGGGGCCCCCTCCGCCACACCGCCGCGGCCGCCGACGGTGCGGCAGGTGACCGGCTGGATCACCCGCCACCCTGCCGCTCTGAGCGAGGAAGACCGCGTCGGCCTCAAGGACGTCCTGACCCGCTGCCCCGAACTGAACACGGCCGCCGGACACGTCCGCGATTTCGGAGAGATACTCACCGATCGCCTCGGCACCACGCTCCCTGCCTGGATCAACGCCGTCGACGCCAGCCAATTGCCCGGCCTCGCAGGCTTCGCACTCCACCTGCTCCGAGACCTCGACGCCGTGACCGTCGGCCTCACCCTGGACTGGAGCTCCGGCAGCATCGAGGGAGCTGTCAACCGCATCAAGAAGATCAAGAGACAGCTCTACGGCCGAGCCGGATTCGAACTCCTACGCAAAATGATCCTGCTCCAGTGACACTCCGAGACACCCCTCAAGATCTGCACAGAACCGATGAGCAGGAACACTTGTTGCGGAGGGGTGTGAACAGAGGGTCATCCAGGGGCTCAGCCGTGGCAGGATGGCCTCATGTTGATCCGAAAGGGCTATGCCGCGTAGGCGTCCCAAGGCCGTCCGCGCAGAGCAGTGGCGGCCACGATGGCAGTATCCGGTCCTGAGGGTCCACGGTGTCTCCGCGCGGACTCGTGCAGCGATCCGCCGGGTCGAAGACCAGGAGATGTGGCCCAACGCGGTCGCGCATGCGCTCTCTCGCTTCGAGTGGGCCTTCAAGCAGCCTGGACGATATCTGAACGCCTCCAAGGCCTATTCGCCCGGGATAGAGGTGGAAGACGCCCGTGACGACCTGGAGCGGGCAATGCTGCACCTTCCTCCCGGAGCCAAACGGGACTTGGGTCGACTGATCACGCGCATCGATGAGGAATTCGAGCGTCGCACCTTGCCAGAGCCCAACAACATCGAGTGGGCAGTGGACGGCTGGTGGTGGACCAGGATGCGTGAACGCTGACGGACCCGGCCCCGTGTCCCTTCCCTGCAATCGAACGAGACCGTGACCCTCCGCAACCACTCCCCAAGATCTGTGCCAGAACCCATTTCTCATCGACATTCAGGCGACGAGAGATCACCAACCGCCTCCCAACCTCATCCACATTTGCTGTTCCTAGAGATGCACAAAGCCAAACTCAGTGATACTGACTTCCGCCCTCTCCTCTCGGCATCCGCGCCCTGGTCAGCGCTTGATTTCTGCTGATCACCGGCGAGTGCCCCCGGCAGGATTCGAACCTGCGCACACGGCTCCGGAGCACAATCAGAGATTGTCTCGCGAATGGCCTCCGACCTCCTGGTTCCTTGATCGCAGGAGCTGTGAAGCACTCTCCTGTATCGCAGATACTGAACTTGATTGAGTGATGTCGGGCTATCGGCCTGACAGTTGAGCGCCAGGTCCGGTAGTTCTGGTTGGGTGAGATACGCGCAGGGCGGCGG
>NZ_JBIAUE010000035.1:0-59600 GCF_042892615.1 Streptomyces sp. NPDC001750
CTGCTCGCTCGTGTGCGCCGCTCCGTGGCGCCACTGCAAACAGTGTCCGCGCAGTTGGAGATCCTGATCCGTTCCACTCTCGACGCGGCCGCTGCAGCCTGACTGATGGTTTCAGGACGAGGTTCGGGGTCGTCTCAAGCAGATGACGCTGCACGAGAATGGGAGGTCGGCGCGTATCAGACTTCCGGCCTTATCACCACGCAATTCGGCGAGTTCGAACGTCCCGCTGACCGTCGCCCCGACTGGTTCTGGGACAACGTCCCGGAATCGGCGGAGTTGACCGTCCTGCGCATGACCCTCGATCAGTCGGTGGTCGCGGGATCGTTGAAGGACAAGCGTGGCCGGCGCGGTGTGGGCGTGTGGGAGGTCGCCAGTGGGCGGTTCAGGTGGGGCCGGGACTGGGCCGACGCCGTCCGGTTCGCCGAATCCAGCCCAATGGTGGTGGCCTTCGACGACGATCGGATCGGCCGCTACTCGTGGCCGGAAATGACCCTCGTTGACGAGGTCGGGCTGGTCGGATATCCGCCTGCTGAGACGTTGGCGCTGTCGCCGTCCGAACGTTTCGCCGTCGTCTGGCAGCGGCACCAGGGCGACGCCGGCTGCGAGGTGTTCGCCCTCGACGGCCCGATCCGCCGGGTGGCCGGCGGCACCAGCGGCGACGCGTGGTCCATGCCCGCGTTCTCGCCGTCGGAGAACCTGCTGGCGTGCTCGACCGGGTCGGGTGACCCATGGTGGACACCGGACCCGGAGGAGTGGGCCGAGCAGTGGGACGAGTGGCTGGACGTGTACTACGACGAGTGCTACATCCCCAGCGTCGGCGGCCGGGTGCGGTTCGGCCGACTGATCATCCATGATCTCCAGACTGGTGTGGGCCAGCAGCACACGCTGGAGTTCGACCTCCCCGTGGGCTGGCGGCCGGAGCTGAAGAACGACCGCTACGACTACTGGGTCTACGGAGCTTCAGGGATCGAATTCCTCACCGACGACCGCATTCGGCTGCGTCTCCCCGACGACAGCACGGCCGATCTCCAGTTGCCGCTGCCGGACGTCGTCCTGCTCCCCACGCCAGAGGCCGCGGAGGAACGGGAGGACGAGGACGAGTAGCGGACCGTCGGCCTCAAACGGTTGATTCCAGGGGCAGGGGTGTGCTTGTCGCCTGATGGGGCGGTTTGGTGCGGCTGGTCGGATGGCGAGGCTGTGGCGGCCGAAATTGGGGCCATCGAAGGTCGAGCTCGCGGCGTCGATGATCCGGCTGATGGCGGTGTGCTTGAACCGACCACTGCACGTGATCGCCGACGCTGCCTACCACGGCAATGCCCTGCGTCACCTGCCCGAGCAGATCACCATCACCACCCGGTTGCCCGCGAACGCTGTGCTGTTCGACCTCGCCCCGCCGCCCACCGGCCGACGCGGTCGGCCGCGGCTCAAAGGCGACCGCCTCGGCGTCCCCGCCGACCTTGCGCAGGCCGCGACGTTCACATCTGCACAGGACAAGCGGTGCGGGCGCATCGACACCGTGCACGTCGCCGAGGTGCGCTGCCTGTGGTATGGCTCGTCTCACACGCAGATGGTCCGCGTCATTCTGATCCGCGACGACGGCACGGACACCGGCTACGACGTGGCCCTGGTCACCACCGAACTCGATAGCCAGGCCCCGGCGTTGGTCACCGGATACGCGTGGAGGTGGTCCATCGAGGTGACTTTTGAGGAGGCACGGGACCTGCTCGGCGTCGGACAGGCCCGCAGCCGCACCGAGAACGCCACGCCGCCGCGCCGTGCCGTTCGGCCTGTACTGCTACTCGATCAACGTTGTCTGGTACGCGCTGCATGGCCATGACCCTCAGGACGTCGCCGACCGCCGCGAGCAAGCGCCCTGGTACGTCACCAAGACCGAGCCCACGTTCTCCGACATGTCCGCCAGGCTCCGCCGCGTGATCATAGCCGCCCGATTTCTCCCCGCTGCCGCAGGCCAGCCCACCGATGCCGAAATCACGGCCGTCCAGCAGGTCTGGGCTCACGCAAGGCTCGCCACGCGGCTTGAACACGGCAAGCCCGCCAGAACCGCAAAACACGAGCGGTCTCAGAACTCGCGCGAATGGATGCGGGTTGGAGGTCGGTTGGGTCTTGCTGTGGTCCGGCCGTCTCCTGGTTGACGCTGCACTCGGCTCCGGCTCCCCGAACGGATGCCGCCGTGCCCGGCAACGCTCCTTGGGCGCCCATAGCGATTTGGCAGAATCGGATCGGACCGGATATCACAAGTCAACGCCAGCAGCCGGGACTTGCGGACCGGCAGCCGACTGGATCCGCCCGTCGAACCACGCGGGCAAAACAGCTAGGAGATTTCCATGGATCGAGTTCCGGTGGACCGGGTCGACTACGAGGACGACGGTCTCCACTACCTGGACGGTGTGCCTTTCACCGGGGTCGCGTTCACGGAGAAGGGTGGCGCCCTCAGGTCCGAGGCGACCTACCGGGAGGGTCTGCGGTGGGGGCCGACGAAGGAGTGGTATCCGTCGGGGCAGCCCATGGTGGACTCGACTTTCGCCCGGGGGGTACTGCATGGACGGGTTCGGGAATGGCACCGGAACGGGCAGCTCGCGGAGGACGGCGAGTACGAGTACGGCATTGCCCTGTGGGCGAAGCAGTGGGATGAGAACGGTGTCCTTGAGGACGACCACACGCTCACGGAATCCGACTCGGACCATCAGGCGCTGCTGCACTTCCGGGCGCTCTACGGCGGAGCGTCGTGACCGTGGCGGGACTGCGACTCACCTGTCCGACGAGAACCACCAGCGCTGCGATCAGCACACCTGCAGTGCTGTGCGGCCGTGGGAGAGCGGCGTGGCGGTGCTGTCTTCCTGACTGATCGAACCGCTGTGGGACCAAATTGCCACCCTCCTGCTGCAGCCAGGCGATCGTGCGCTCGACAACTCAGCGGTGCACACCGAGGCCGGAGCAGTGGGGGGGCCTGTTGAGTCGTCACGGAGCGCGATGCCGGTGTTGCCACCGATCCGTTTGTCCGTGCCGCTCGCCGAACCCCGTGTACCGTCTCCGAGTACCGGGCTCTCCACGGACTCTGCCGTTCAGGCGTGGTTGAGGCGGGTCCAGGGGGTGAGAATCGTGTTGCCTCTGTAGCGGTAGCAGGTGACCGTCACCGGGGAGTTCACCGTCGACTACGAACGCGGACTCTCCTAGTGCCGCGACCGGGAAGGTTTGCCCCGAAGGGGCGTCGTCCGGTGCGTGCGATCGCAAGTCGGCCGGAAGCCCTCGTAGCGGGCTACGTGGGCTTTTGGCCGACGCCGCGAGCGTGCGTGCCGGGCAACGCGACGGGGCAAACGTTGCCGGTCGCGGCACTAGTCGACGAGTAGGCACGCCGCCCGCTGCGGGGCGTCCAGGCTGTAGCGGATGCCGGGTGCCCGACCGGGGAGTGTGACGCTGCGATGCTCGTGAGCGCGAGGCTTCTGCTCCTCGAATGTGGCGCCTACGGGCACCGGCCGAGCGGGATGCTCACTGTGGTTGGCTCAGTACTGCCTGGGCCAATGCGGTTTGGCATGCCTCGATGGCCGGGTGTGCCGCGTTCTCTTTGCGGCAGGCGGTGACTATGCGGCGAGCGTGCGGGCTGTCGGGGATGTCGATCAGGACGGCTTCCGGTCGGTGGTCGAGCCAGAGCAGGTCGGGCAGGATAGCGACGGCGTGGCCTGCGACGACCAGGCGACGCTGGACCAGGAGGTCGTCGGTGGTGTAGCGGATGTCGGGCTCGAACCCGGCGTTGCGGCACAGCTCCCGGATCCACTGGCGCGATGTGGTGCCGTGCGGTTCAGTGATCCACGGACGTTCGGCGACGAGCTCCCACACACGGTCGGGATCGGTACCGCGGTCGGTCGGTGGCAGAGCGATGCGCATGTGGTCCTGGCAGAGTTCCCGGTAGTGGAACTCTGCCAGGCGAGGGAGGGGATGGCCGGGGTATTCCTCGGCGATCACAAGGTCGTAGTCGTGCGCGAGCATCTTCGGCAGGGCGATCTGGGGCTCGGCTTGGAGCACTTCGATACGCAATCCGGGGTGCTGGGTGCGGAGGTTCGTAAGGACCGGCGGCAGAAGAGCCAGGAGAACTGTTTGGAAGGCCGCGATGCGAACGGTGCCGGTCAATTCCGTCAGCGACTGGGCGATCTCTGCTTCTGCCGCTTCCAGTTGTCGCAGCACGATACCGGTGTGCGCGACCAGGATCTCGGCCTGGGGCGTGAGTCGTACTCGGCGCCCGATCGGTTCGAGCAGCGGTACACCGGCCTCGGCTTCCAGCAGCGAGAGCTGCTGGGAGATCGTGGACGGGCTGTAGTTCAGCGCGGCGGCCACGGAGGTGATGGTGCCGCGATGTTTGAGTTCGCGCAGCAGCCGCAGCCGATGCAGGTCGAGTATGACCGCTCCCTCAGATCTTTCGGAATAACCGAATGCTTCCTGTCGATATCCTTCACTTTACTGCAAAGAAGTGGGCTGAAATCGTGAGGGCATGACGCAGAACAGCGCCCTGACCACGGGTTCCTGGTTCTTCAACCCGCTGGCCCGAGATTGGACCTGTCCGCCCCCACCCGCCGAGGCAGCGGGGTTCCACGCGAGGTTGCCCGGCTATGCGCCGACGCCCTTGGTGGAGGTGCCTTCGCTGGCAATCGAGTGGAGGGTGCGTCGGGTTGTCGTCAAGGACGAGTCCTCCAGGCTCGGCTTGCCGGCGTTCAAGGCGCTCGGAGTCTCCTATGCGATCTACCGCGTGCTCTGCGAGCGTGCAGACAAGGGGGCACCGGTGGCGCTCGACGCTCTCCGCACGGTGGTCGCCTCGCTCCCGACACTGGAGCTGGTGACCGCGACGGATGGGAATCACGGGCGCGCTCTGGCGCGGTTCGCGCGGCTGCTCGGGATCCCGGCACGGGTGTTCATACCGGATGTGGTCGGTGTGCGGACGGTCGAGGCCATCCGCGCCGAGCAGGCCGTGGTGACCGTGCTCACCGAGGATTACGACAGGGCCGTGCAGCGTGCGGCCGAGGACGCCGACTCGCGCCCCGGAGCAGTTTTGGTGCAGGACACCGCCTGGCCCGGCTACGAGATCATTCCGCAGTGGATCAGCGACGGGTATTCCACCTTGCTCGCCGAAATCGACGCGCAGCTTGGTGACACCTCGCCCGCGCTGGTGGTGACGCCGATGGGCGTGGGGTCGCTCGCGCAGGCCGTTGTCACCCATTACCGCAGCCGAGACATGGATCAGCCTGCGGCACTGCTCGGCGTGGAAGCGGACACCGCAGCCTGCATCCAGACCAGCCTCCGCGAGGGGCGGCCGCGCCGCGTGTCGGCCGGCAAGACGATCATGACTGGACTCAACTGCGGTACCCCGTCGTCTCTCGCTTGGCCCTACCTGCGCGACGGCCTCGACGCCGTGGTCACCGTGTCCGACGAGCAGGCCGCCGCCGCAGGCCGCGAGCTGGCCGAGCACGGGATAGCAGCAGGGCCCTGCGGAGCCGCATCTCTGGCGGCAGTGCGTGCCGTCCTGGCCGATGGGCCCCTTGAAGGCCGGGCCGCGCTCGGCTTGAACGCAGACTCCACCGTCGTCCTGCTGAGCACCGAAAGCTCCAGCAATCCCACAGAAAGCGAGAACCGCCCGTGAACATCATCGAGCAGGATGTCATCGACCTGCTGAAGAACCTGGTTGCGATCGACTCGGTCAACCCGTCCCTGTCCGAAGGGGCCTGCGGCGAGTCAAAGATCGCCCAATACGTCTACGATTGGGCGGTCGGGGAGGGGCTTACCGCCCAAATCGTCGACGACGGCTCCGGACGCCCGAACGTCCTGGTGCGGAGCCGAAGGCCGGAGAAGGACAGCGCCCGGTTGCTGCTGTGCGGTCACCTGGACACCGTTGGTATTGGTGCGATGGTCGACCCACTACTCCCGCGGGTCGACGGGGACCGTCTGTACGGGCGTGGCGCCTACGACATGAAGGCGGGACTGGCTGCCGCCCTGGTCGCCTGCCGGGAGGTCGACCGGCTCGGGCTGCCCGTCGAGGTCGTGGTCGCTTCGGTCGCGGACGAGGAGCACGCCAGCCGCGGGATCCGACTGCTCCTGCCCGACCTCACCGCGGACGCCGCGATCGTCACCGAGCCGACCGAAATGGCCATCGGAGTGGCCCACAAGGGCTTTGTGTGGGTGGACATCGAGGTGGCCGGCATCGCGGCGCACGGCTCCCGGCCGGAGCTCGGCGTGGACGCGATCGTCAAGACCGGCCCGATCCTGGTCGCGCTCGAGGAACTCAACCAAGCGCTGGACAAACAGCGGCACAACCTGCTCGGACCAGGCACCGTGCACGCCTCACTGATCACCGGAGGCAAGGAGGCATCGACCATTCCCGAACGGTGCGTGCTCACCCTGGAGCGCCGCACCCTGCCAGGCGAAACGGTGACCGACATCCAAAGTGAGATCGAGCAGCTGCTCGAAGGCTGCCGGGCCGCCGACCCTCAACTGAAGGCCGCCGCACACACCGGCCTGCACCGGCCCCCCATGGAGACGGCACCCGATGACCCCCTCGTACGGACGCTTGGCGCCGCACACGAGCAGGTTCGTGGACGTCCCGCCGCCATCGGCGGAATCAGCTTCTGGGCGGACTCCGCCTTCATCGCCTCACGAGGAATCCCCACAGTCCTCTTCGGCCCGGGAGGAGAAGGCGCGCATGCCGACGTCGAGTGGGTGAGCCTTTCAGACACGGTCGATTGCACCCACATGCTCATCATTGCCGCACGCTCACTACTCCGTGGCTGAGGGCTTGCAGAATCAAGGTGTTGCTTCGCGTGATTCGGTTCGGTGTTGCGGTATGAGCATCTCCGATGAAGTTCGTGGTCAACTCGCTGTGAAATTCCGGGTGTTGTTCCCGCTTCTGGACGAGCGGCAGCGGCGGTTGATGACGGGGGTCGAGGACCGGATCACGGGGCACGACGGAATCCGGGCGGTCGCGTGGGCGGCCCAGGTCAGCGAGACTACGGTCCGCAAGGGGGTGGACGAGTTGGAGGGTTGGGGTTTCGACCGAGTACGTCCAGTACGAGGGCGATCCTCCGCCTTGCGATGCACCGCACCGGACGCCCCGAGCTTCCCGGCAAACCTTTGCGGTCACCGCACCAGCTGTCGCGTTTGTTCAAGACTCCGGCCCTGCAACCGGTCCACGATCGGCACATGAACGGTCACGCACTTCACCCCCTCATGACTCGCGCCGCGGCGGAAGCAGCACGCATCGCCCGTGGCGTCCGAGAGGAACACCTGGACGGGCCCACCCCTTGCACAGATTTCGACACCCGGGCTTTGATCAACCACTGGGTGCTCTACACCGCCCATGGCCTTGAGCGCCGGGCGCGTCGGGAGGCACTGCCGCAGGAACTGATCGCCTGCGACTTCACCGCCGCTCCTGCCTGGGCCGATGCCTATGCGGATCAGCTGGACCGGGCCGTGGCGGCATGGGCCGAGCCAGCCGTGTGGGAAGGAGAGGTGGATCTGGGCGGCATGACTATGCCTGCGGCAGCAATCGCGCAGATGGTGATCAAGGAAATGGTGGTACACGGCTGGGACGTCGCCCAGGCCACCGGTCAGCGGCTCGAAGTTCAGGACGATCTTGCTCAGATGGTCCTTGGTGTGGTCGAGGAACATGCTGAGGTCTACCGCCAGTACGGAGGCTTCGCCGCTCCGGTGCCAGTACCCGCTGCCGCATCGCTTCTCGTTCGTGCCCTGGCTTCCTCCGGCCGCGACCCGCGCTGGGCTGCGCCCGCGGCGACGTTCCTGACCCCGCCTGCCTGATACGACCAGGACGCTCGATGCGAGCGGTCCCTCAGCGGCATGAGGCCGGGTCGAGCACTGCACTGGTGCCTCACCTGCGTGCATCGCCGGGGCCGAGCAAGCTGGTCAGCTCTGCGATGGTCTCCGGGGAGGGCTTGAAGTAGCGGCGGACGTTCTCCGGTTTCTCGTGCCGGGACTTCGCCACCGGCATCAGCAGGCTTGCCCCGGCCTCGCCAAGACAGGTCAGAGACGAGTGGCGGTACTCGTGCGGGTCCCAGCCCATCCCGGGGCCGCGTACCGCGGTGCGCAGGCCGGCGAGAAGTCCGCTCCCAAGCCGCGCTCGCACAGTACGCCGTCCGGCGACTGCTCCGCCCCGGCCGGACGCGAGGCGTACCGCACGTGTGCCGACCGGATTGTCGCGGCCACACGGACATCCTGACGGCGGCTGAGTCACAGCCCACAAGGCAGCTGCGGAGACGCGAGGTCGGCTGCATCGGCAACGGCGTCAACTTCACCGTCCGTGAAGCCGCCTGCTCCGCCGCCGACGAGATTACCGCTCCGAACATCATCGCCTACTCCGCCTTCGGCGCCGAACGAGGCGAGCCCTTCCGCAGCCCCAGGGAAGCCGAGCAGTGGATCAGCGAGCAGGCCGGGGCACGGGGAATCAAGTTTCTTGGCGCCCCGCCGCCTGTGGCACGAGGCCGCCGACCCCGGCAGCTCGGTATGGGACGACACCGTCGACGAGCTCGTCTCCCTCGGCACCACCCTCGATCCCTCTCTCGCCGTCTACGTCGCTTCGCGTGACGCCGCCCAGGCCCGCGGACGTGAGTACCACCGCGACTACACCTCCCCGCAGGCCTGGAAGTTCTTCCAGCCCAACCCCGAAAGCCACGGCTCGTACTTCCAGGACTGGGGGACGGAGGAGGAGGTCGCCTGGAAGGAGAACTACCGCCTCTGGATGGCCTTCGTCCGCGACTTCTACCACCGCGGCGGACGAGTGACGGTCGGCTCGGACACAGGGTTCATCTACATCCTCTACGGTTTCGGGCTCGTCGAGGAGATGGAGCTGCTGCGCGAGGCCGGCCTCCACCCGCTGGAGATCATCCAGTGCGCTTCGCGCCTACTTCGCCGGACAGTTCTTCACCGAGGACGCCGGCGGATCCAACGGCCTGCTCGCCGCCTTCGGCATCTACGCCATCGGGTTCTTCTTCCGCCCCCTCGGCGGCGTCCTCTTCGGCCACCTGGCCGACCGTTTCGGCCGCTCGGTCGTCTTCAACCTCACCGTGTTGATGACGGCCGCGGGCTCCTCCTCATCGCGGTCCTGCCGACGTACCACTCCATCGGCATGGCCGCACCGCTCATCCTGCTGTTCGCGCGCGTCGTCCAGGGCCTGTCGGCGGGTGGCGAGATGCCTGCCTCCACCGTCCTGATCACCGAGGCCGTGCCGGAGCGGCGACGCGCCTTCTACTCCTCGGCGATCTTCGTCGGCGTCGGCATCGGTGTGCTGCTCGCCTCACTGCTCGGCTGGATCCTCACCACAGTCCTGAGCGACCAGCAGGTGATGGACTACAGCCGGCGGATCGCGTTCGGCATCGGCGCGCTGGTCGGCCTCTACGCACTGGTTCTACCCCGCTCGCTGCACGTCGAGGAACCGGCCCACGACACCGCGGAGCAGGCCGAGCAGACCACTGCCACCCCGCTCCCCGCGAAATCCGGCATCGTCTGCTGCCGCCCTTCACCGGCCTGCTCTCCGACCACTTGGGCCGCCGCCCCGTGACGGGTTTCAGCTCGCTCGCCCTCGCCGTCGTCCTGGTGCCGCTGGCGAGCCTGCTGTCCACCGCCGTCGCGGTCACGCTTCCCATCCTGCTGGTGCTCGTCATCCTCCTCACCAGTTTCCACGGGCCGTTCCCCGCGCTGATGAGCGAGCAGTTCTCACCCGAGTCGCGCGGCCTCGGCATCGGCCTCACCTACTCGGTGGTCACCGCGGCCTTCGGCGGAACCGCCACCTACCTGGCCACCTGGCTGGCGGACGCGGGAAGCTCCCTGTGGTACTTCGGGTACGTCGCACTGACCGCGCTCATCGCCGCGGTCTGCTACTTCACGATGCCGGAGACGTCGCGGGGCCGGGACTCGCTCGCCTGACCCATGCGCGACCGCCCTCTGCCCGCTGCCTCCTCCGCGGGCAGAGGGCACCCAATTCACCCGAAACATTGGGGTTGACGTGAAAGTACGTCAAGGCAGCCCACCCACACCGCTTCACGAAGGACCCCACCCAAGCATGACGAGCCGGCTGGTTCGCGGCCCCGCTGATCAGCGGGGTCTGGCACAACTCAAGCGGCAGATGTCCGACCGAGCCAAGTTCTCGCCACTTCGTAAGCGGGTTCTACTCGCATGACGTCGCCGCACCGGGGGTGCCTGAATGGCGGCATATCCTTGCAGTGAATCCCGGCATCCTGCCACTACCGCGGCTGGAAGTGCTTCAAGTCGCGACCCGAATACCCTTTGATCTGAGAGGAGTTTCTCCACGGCGGGCATTTCCTCGGTGCTCACCACCCCTTGTTGCAGAAGGTGCGCGAGGTGCTGCAACTGCAGGCTGGCCTGTCGCAGATGCTCGAATGTCTGCTCCGTGCTGTCGACCACGCTGTCCGGCGCCTCCACGCGCATGAGCGAGAGCGTCTTCTGCGCGTTGGTGAGGTCGATTCGCTCGCAGATAGCTCCGGCTTCGCGCCACTCCCTGACAGCAAGCCTTGTCAGCGCGTCCTTGTACAGCGCGCAAGGCTGCTCCGGGCTCGCGACGAACTCGGCATAGGGGGTCTCCGGCGTTTCGGTCAGCGCAGGCCGTTCCACAGCAGTCGTTCGGGCCGGGCGGGGTCCTGATGGACGGCGGGTGCGGTGGCGTCCAGGAACATGACGGACCGGCCGGGCAGGTAGGCGGGCCAGGGTGGCAGGTGGCCGGTGGTGGGACGGCCGTGGCGGGCGAAGGAGGTCCAGGCGCCGCGTATCCGTTCGGACAGCAGCGGATGGGCCGACGTGTCCATCAGCGGGTCGTGCGGGTTCCCGAAGACGGGGCCGAGTTCGGCCATGTGGCAGGCGCCGAGGGAACCGTTCAGGGCCGGGGAAGGTTGGGTGAATTCGTAGAAGTAGGTGTCCGCGCCGTGGGCGGCGCGGGCCTCTGCGATGCGGACCGCTGGCAGACGGTAGCCGTGGTCGGTCATCACTGCCGAGAACAGGTCGGCGGCACTGGTTTGCGGTCGGGCCTCGGCGTAGACGGCCCGCGCGGCCACGGGCTCCAGCCCGAGAGCGTTGAGGAAGCCGTGCAGGAAGCCGTCGTCGATGCGGTCGGCCATGCCGAGCGGTACCAGGAACAGGCGGAACTCCTCAGCGGTGACGCCCGTGAGCAGATCCAGCTGGCGGCCGGCACCGGCGGCGATGGCGTCGACGGGGCGCTCGGGCAGCGTCGCGGTCCCGGCCACCGGGAGAACGGTCGTGCCGCCTCCTGCGGACTCGCCCCACTGGCCCGGATCGGTACTGCGGGCGATCTCCTGAGCGAGTCGGCTGTTGGCTGCAACCAGGTCCTGCGGTGGGACGGCGGCGAGGGCTTCGACGGTGCACCCGACACCGACGAGTGCGGCCAGACGTTCGGTGATGCGGCGCGCGGTCTCGGGCGTGTGCGCGTGGTGTCCGGCACCGCTCTGGGTGATGGCCCGCCGGAACAGGCCCTCGGCCCGGGGCATCGCCATGAGCGCGGTGATGCTGATCGCTCCGGCAGACTGCCCGAAGACGGTCACGTTGCCGGGGTCGCCGCCGAACGCGGCGATGTTGTCGCGCACCCACTCCAGCGCGGCGATCTGGTCCATCAGACCGAGGTTGGCGGTGCCGTCGGGCAGCAGGAGGAAGCCCTCCGCGCCCAGCCGGTAGTTCAGGGTGACACAGACGACGCCGTCACCGGCGAGGACGGAGCCGTCGTAGGTGGGCAGCGAGCCGGACCCGTTGCGGAAGGCACCGCCATGGATCCACACCATGACGGGCAGTCCTTCGCTGGACTGGAGCGGCGAAGGTGTCCAGACATTGAGGTTGAGACAGTCCTCGCCCTGGGGGCCGGCCTCCGTGAGAAGACCGGCCATGGCAGGGGCGTAGCCCGGCTGCGGTGCGCTCGGGCCGTGGACGAACGCGTCACGCACGCCGCTCCACGGCTCCGAGGTACGGGGCGGACGCATCCGGTTCACGCCGAACGGCGGTGCCGCGTAAGGGATGCCCAGAAACGACGCTATGCCGTCGTGGAAATGACCGCGGACCTGACCGCAACGAGTGCTGACTATGACATTGCTCATCGGGAAGTCCAGTTTCGGAAGAGCTTGGGATGTTCGGAGCGGTAGGAGCCTCCCTCCCGCCCAGCACGACCGCAACCAAATTCCCCCTGCTCGGCCCGCATGGTCAAGCCCCACCAGCCGATCACGCCACCGTGTCGGGCACAGCGGCCGGTCTGGAGTTGGCGTCGGCAGCTCGCCCGCTGGGACACCGACCCCGCCGCCGACGCGCCCCGCGGCACCTCCTGCCCCGACCCACTTCCGCCTAGACCCCGGGCACGGCCCGCACCCGCGTTTCACAGCGCCCCCACAGCAACGGCCCGAGCACTCCCCACGACCAGCCCGGCCCAACCGGCTGAAACGGCCGGGGAGGCCGAACCGCCGGCCCCCAGCCCCGGCACCGTCGACCGGACCAGCTACAAGGCCACCATCAGCATCGACATCCTGACCACACCAGACCCCGTGGCGGGCATCCGCAGACCCTGTCTACGCGGCATTGTGGCTAGCGCGGTGGCCGGAAGGGTTTGCCGGGAAGCTCGGGGCGTCCGGTGCGGTGCATCGCAAGGCGGGGGATCGCCCTCGTACTGGACGTGCTCGGGTGATGCGACAACGCGGCGAGGTGCCGTGCCGGACGTCGCGAACCGGTGAACCTTTCCGGTCGCAGCACTAGCCTGGCGACGACCCCTCGGCGCTCATCCCCCGCATCCGGTGCGCCGCCTTCACGCACGGCGCCTTCTTACGGCATCCGTACCCGGACGACGCCTGCGGATGCGAGTGCGACGGCACCCGGCGCTTGGTCTGGGCACCCGGCGCCGAATCCGGCGCTGTCCCGATCACCACCGTGCGGCATCCGGCCGCACCGACGACGGCAGTCGACATCCCCAACCCTGATGAAGGTGCGCCTGCGACCTGGGCGGCCTGACAGCCGAAGGCCCGGTTCCCCCACTCCCGGCCCTGGTCGCCCGAGCGATCCGTGTTCGCAACCGTGAGGTCGAAGTCTCCCCTGCCGCAGGTCCCTCAAGACGCCTGTCCCGCCCGACCCAGCATGCTCTGGCTATGCGTTGGGACGATCCGTACTGTGCCGCCATGGAATGGACAACGTTAGTAAGTACGGTGTTGGGCGCGATCGTTGGGGTCGGCAGCACTCTTCTCGCTGATCGGGTGCGGTGGCGCCGGGATGTCGGTGAGCGTGACAGAGAGACGCTGTGGTCTTCGTACGTCCAGTTCCTGGAAGCGCTGACACACGCGAGGGACGTCATAAGCGAGGCAAGCCGCGCATCGGACTCGTCGCAGCAGGAGCAGGTGCAGAAGGCTCTGCTGGAGCATGGGGTACATGCCAAGCAGTACCAGGTCGAGCTGCTCGCACCGCCACAAGTCGTGCTGAAGGCCAGAGACGCAGGCTACAAGCTGGCCCTGTACCGGGACGCGGTGGTTGCCGGTGCGCGGCGCGAGGATCCCGAGTGCGCTGAGGCGCGCCGAGTCTTCCGCGCGGCTCGCGAGGAGCTGATGGAGGCCATGCGCCTCGCTGTGGTGCGATCCTGAGGCGTTGAACGTTCTGTTGCGGCGACATCTCAAAACCCGGTCTGAGACCAGGGTGAGGAGTTTGAGAGGCCGTGCGGGAGGGCCGGGTTCAAAGCCGGGTTTTGAACTGACACGCTCGAGTACCCCCGGGCGAGGGCATACGTGGCACCCTGCCCGGTCGGCTGGTGCCGGCCCGCCGCGCTGGGAAGCATGTGGAGGAACAGTCCGCGTTGGACCAGCCCGACCAGGCCTGCTGGGACGCCGTACCTGGACGACATCGTCCGACAGCGCTGAGGGCTCGTCCCGGACTCTCGCTGGCAACCGGCAGCGCCGCTCCGCTCTGGGCGGCGGTCGGAGAGGTAGGCGGGGACGACTTCGAGCATCAGCTCCCCCACCGCGCGCGTGGCGGCGAGCTCGTCGAGGGCCTGGAGGCCGCTGTGAGCGAGTACGGCAAGCCGGCGGGTAGATCATCAAAGCCGCGACGTCGCTGGTCCGGGCGGAGACGGCGGTCAGGGCGCGCTGGGACAGGTCGTCGTCGAGCACGGCCGCGGTCGTTGCGTTGGTGTCTCGCATGCGAGACGACGGGGTTCCTACGGTCACAGCGGTCTGGATGGCGCCCACGGCGCGGGCGATGTCGGGCAGCCGGTACGCCTGCGCCCGGGAGGTGCCGAACTCTGCAGTGGAGTACGCCGCCCACGACGGGGAGCCGGGCGGGGCTCACACGTCTCCTTCCTTCTTCATCGACCGCGTGGCGCGGCAGCAGACGGGCGAGGCGGCCTCGGATCCGCTTCGATTTCCGGACTCAAGAAACGTCGAAGGTTCTTCCAAGGTGGCTGAGCGAAGCTGGTGGCAGGGCTCGGGGATCCGGGCCGGGCCGCTCGGGATTCCGGTGAGTACGTGGTAACCCGTCCCGCGACAGCGACAGTTGACATTGTTCGGAGGGGGAAGAATCACGTCGTCAAGTCTGTATGCACGACCCTGTCGGGGTTGGCCTTCGCGGCGGCAGTCGCCGCCGTGGCGAGCGGGGCAGTTGTCCAGGCTTCAGCGCACGCCGCCCCTGTCGCGCGCAGCACGGCTGCCTACAACTGTGGTTACTACACCGGGTCCGTGCTGACGGTCTACGGCGACACGGGTAGCAGGGTCTTCGAGGTGCAGTGCCTGCTCATCAGGGTCGGCTACCGGTTGCAGCTGGACGGGATTTTCGGCAGCGGAACGCTGGGTGCCGTGAAGGATTTCCAGGCCGCATGGAACGGTATGACGGGGGCACACCCGGCGGTCGACGGCAAAGTCGGCTCGGCTACCTGGGCTGCCCTCCGCTCGGCGGCAGGTTGATCCGTCGTCCCGGTCATGGCCGTTGCGGAAGCGGCGCCATAGCCGCTACTTCCAGGCGTACGTCCTTGCTGAACATCCACGACACACCGCTCGGCTTCCATCACTACGCCTACTGACCCCCTGCACACGCAGGAGAGGGAGGAAACATGCGACTCAAGAGCACTCTCGTCGTCGGAGCCGCGCTGGCCGTCGCGACGACCGCAGTACCCGCCCAGGCTGCAGCCGCGATGTCCCCCGGGACGTCCGCTGCCGTGTCGTCCATCTGCTACGCCGACGACGTGAACGTCAAGAACCAGTACGGCCAGAACGGCGCGTATGCCAGGACCGGGTGGTGTCTGCGGGACGACGGCTACTTCGAGACCACGACGGGCTGGAACTCGGTCAAGGACCTGGTCAGCGGTGACGGCGTCGCGGCGCGCCTCTGGGTCCGGGGTCAGTACCAGGACGGCACCAACTTCGAGACGCTGCGCGCGACGGACACCACTGCCACCTCGGGGGCGACCACGTGGGGCTTCAGCGGCTATCTGAACAGCATGTCGATCTGGGTATGCCTGGGTACGGCGGCCCCCGGTGCCACCAACAGCAACTGTCAGGACATGAGGCCGCCCGTGTTCTGGCCCTAAGGGCTGTCCCGTAATCCCTGACGGGCGCCCGACGACAGCCGCGGCACCTCGCCGCGTTGTCGGAACGCCCACATACGTCCCGTATGCGGGCGCCCCTCCGCCTTGCGATGCACCACATCTGACGCCGCGCGCCGATCCGCCACGGATTACGGGACAGCCCTTAGGCGGGGACAGGCGGGCCAGGATGCCGGCGGGTGCGGGGAGCCGCCCGCCGTCGTCGCCGTCTCGTGTGTGCCGACGGCGTGGGCTCGGCCCTGTCGGCACCGTGATCGGCGGCGGCCCCGGTATCGGGCGCCCTCCTCCTGGTACCGGTGCCCGCTGCCCGCCACCACGTCAGGTGAGCTGCGAACGGGCCAGCCCGGCTTCTGTCCGGTCATGTGCGACGTCGGCACTCCTGCCCAGCAACTCGCCTGCGATGGCTGCCTGGTCGAAAGCCTGGGCCAGCCAGTAGTAAGCGTTCAGCCGTCGCCCAATGGCGGCGGCCGCCGTGGCGCGGAGCAACGGGATGCGAGGTTGGCCGACGGCGAGCTGGGCGTGGCCGGGATTCGGCAAGGTGGCCGCCTCGCGCCATTCGTTCGAGCACCCGCAGGAGACGTGCAGACGCCGCGCCGTCGGCCTTCGTGCAGGTCGCGTACGCCGGGCGCGTACCCGGTAGGCGCACCGTACGCCCGGCTCACCGACCAACCCCCGCGAGGCACTCAGCGCCACACCTGGAACCCTTGGCCCGACGATCTTGCGAGTGACCGCCCCAGACCCACGCTTGGAAGGTAGGACTGGGTGTTTTATCCCTTACGACCTCGTCCACGACGAGGTCGTAAGTGGTCGGCTCCGTAAATCCTTCAGGGTTGATCACGTTGCCCGTCCAACAGAGGATTCTTCCTGGTGATCGGCGGTGTGCCGGTCGAGCCTGGCCAGTAGATCTTCCAGGTCGGAGGTGGTGAACTTCCACTGGAACGGCTGTGCTGTGGCGTTGTAGCGGTCTTCGAAGGCTCGGAGCCGGTCCCTGACCTGAGCAAGGTCGGTGAAGTCGTTGGGGTGGACGACCTTGCGCTGCACGACGGAGAAGTAGATCTCCACTTGGTTCAGCCAGGAAGCGTTCACTGGGGTGTGGATCAGCACCGCGTTCGGGAAGGCGGCCGACAATCGGTCGGCAGCCTTCTTGCCGCGGTGGTAGGAGCCGTTGTCCACGACCGGAACACGCGCTTCGCACTGGCGTAGGGCTCGCGTTTCATGACCTGGGTGACCAGGTTCATGAACGGGTCGATGCCGGTGGTCTTCTCACAGCGGCCGAACACCTTCGCGGCGTTGACGTCGTAAGCGGCCAGGTAGGCCAGGGCGCCGCCGCGTCCGTAGGTGTGGTTCACCCGCATCGCGCGGGCCTGGCCCGGGGCGAGGGTGAGGGGCAGCGGCAGCGGGCCTGGATGGAGGTCTTCTCGTCGGCGCTGATGACGTACTCGTCGGCGTCGAGCGGGGTGCCCTGCCAGGTGCGGGCGTACAGGTCCAGCACACGCTGGGCTTTGGCGCGGAAGTCGGGGTCGGTGATGAAGATCCAGGAGCGGTGCTGCCAGGGCTTGAGCGCGTCGTCGGCCAGCCAGCGGCGCACGGTGGACGCCGACACGAACGCGGCGATGCCCCCGCCGGGTGGCCTCATAGGCCAGTTCCGGGCATGACCAGCGCGACAGCGGCACTCCGCTCTCGGCGGGCAGCCGACAGGCCAGCGCCTTGACCTCGGCAACCTGCAGCGGCGTGAACACCGGCGGGCAGCCGCAGCGTTGACCGTCTTTGAGTCCGGGCAAGCCCTGTTCGGCGAACCGGTCACGCCAGCGGCGCACGGTGTCCAGGTGCAGCCCCGTCCCCTGGGCGATACGCGCGTTGGAGCGTCCGCGCGCGGCGTGCAGCACCACCTGTGCACGCACCCGCAGCCGGTGCTCGGTCTTGTGGCCGTAGGCCATCGTCTTCAGCCGCGCGCGTTCGGCGGCACTCGGGGCTATCGGACAGGCAGTGCGGAGGGGCATGGCGGGCGAGCCGATCGCCCGAAGTGGATCACTTGCAAGCCGCAGCCTTCCCCGCCTGCCGTGGCAGTGGAGCCCAGGCATCGCGGCGGTCAGCGGGCGCCCGAGCTTGGACTGACCAGATCACTCCGTCACGGGCAGGCACTCGGCGAGCAGGTCGATGACGTCGCGCCAGGCTCGCTGTGCGTGCCGTGGGTGGTAGCCGACGCCGGGGCGCACGGGGTGGTCGACCGGCGGGTGGTGGAAGGCGTGCAAGGCGCCGCCGTAGACTACGAGGCGCCAGTCGACGTCCGCGGCCTGCATCTCGGCGGTGAACGCGTCCCGTTGCGCGGGCGGCATGATCGGGTCTTCCGACCCGACCCCGGCCCACACCGGGCAGCGAATGCGCGCTGCCTCGCCCGGTCGGCCCGTGATAGTCGCGTTGACTGTCCCGATCGCGCGCAGGTTGACGCCGTCGCGCCCGAGTTCGAGCGCGACGGCGCCCCCGGTTCCGTAGCCTACGGCGGCGATCCGGTCGGGGTCGGTCCGCAGTTCGGCGCGCAACACATCGAGCGCCGCGTGGCCGATGCCCCGCATCCGGTCGGGGTCGGCGAGCAGCGGCATGCAACGGGCCAGCATCTCCTCGGGGTTGCCCAAATAGCGCCCGCCGTGAAGGTCGAAGGCCAGCGCCACGTATCCCAGCTCGGCGAGAGCATCGGCCCGGCGGCGCTCGACGTCGCTGAGCCCCGTGCCCTCTGGTCCGAGCAGCACCGCGGGCCGACGGTCGGCACCGGCCGGGAGCGCGAGGTGCCCGATCATCGTCAGACCGTCGGCCGGGTACTGGACCGTGCGCGTGGTAATCGTCGTCATGAGACTGAACCGTAGTGATCGTCGAGTCCGGTCGGGCCGGGGTTCGCCGCTGGCAGAACAGCGGGGTGCCCCTCTGAAATGCGGCGGTGGCTCACAAGATCCGTCACAACCCCCGTTCCCACGGCAGCACCTGCCCCGGCACCACGCACGACACAGGTTCCGGAGTCAACCCCCGAAGGATTTACAGAGCCGACCACTTACGGCCTCGTTAGTGGGCACTTCATTGCACTTCACGTGACGGATCGTTTCGGGTCGGCTGATGCAACAGGTTTCTGCTGTGGCAGGCGGGGCGGGTGTCCGCCCTCGAGGATCCATTTCGATCCCTTCCCTCCTATCTGATCCCAACACGCCCCCTATCGCGCTTCTTTGCGCCGAAGATGCCGAAGGCGTGGGAGACGTCGACGAGAAGACCGTCCGCGGCGGGCCTTTCCCAGCGCATCTCCACGGGCGAGCAAGGTGACCGCGAGACCTCGAACCACTCGCCACCCACATGGGTGGCGGCCTGGCACCAGGGACGGGATCAGATCTCGTCTTGCCAGAGAGTCGGCAGCGCCGGCCATCGCCACATCGCTCGTCCGCACACATCGCACTCCACGAGCGGATCCTCACACCCCTCCGTGCGCGGCCCAAATCCGCTGGCACCGCATGACTCACCAAACACTACCCAACGGGATGAAACGCCCTTTTAGGCAATATATTCCCTGAGTACGGATCGGTCCCGCCATGCCTCTTGCAAAAGCTGCCCCAGGACCTTGAGGACATCGACATCCTCTCCGTAGGCGCAGAACATACCGGCCTCGGAGTCGAAGTTGAGGTCACAGTTGAGTCGGCCGGCCAGTTCCGGAGCGCGGGCACACAGGGCCGACTTGGCCACGTCCTCCCAACCGTAGCCATTGCTGTACTGCCCGAACTCGCCAAACACATCGTCATGGGCAACCATGTGGCTGTCACTCAAAATCAGGCAAAACGTGCCCGGCTTGTGGTCGTACTCGAAAAACACCAAGGGGGAAAAGGTTGCGCGATCAATCATGCATTGACCCTACAAGCCTGCACCGACAGGGCCCGATCCCCACAAGCGGCACCTTGAACCGCCGTTCCCCCGCTGATGCCGTTCGGGGCCGACGGAGTGCGTCTGTGAAGTGCGAGCGGGTCCTCCGGGACTTTCGTAGCCGGCAACCGCTTCCGTTGGGCCTCGAGCAACCGTGTGATCAGCTCGGGCTCCTGGAAGCTCAGGCAGTCGCCCACATTCGGAGTGCACAAGGCGAAGGTTGCTCCGCTCGTCCGTGCCGCCGTCTTGCCGGTATGTGAAGTGATGCTTGTGAAGCATCTTCTTCGTCGCCGCGAACCAGTTGATCCACTCGCGTGGGCTGTCCGGTTCATACTCGGCTCCGACGATCAGCGCCTGTTTGCAGAGCGGGCACAGGCCCTTCTGTCGTACCGCGAGATGGAGACTGATCTTGTCCATCGGCGGGGCGCCTTCTTGCGACGACGGTCTGTCCAGTACTGGTCGAGGGCGGGGTCATCCAGTGACGCTGTGCCCTGGACCAGTTGGTGGGCCGCCCTCCGAACCCGCCGTCCGCCCAGCCGATGCATGTCAGGGCGACGAGGAAAAGGGTGCTGTCATCCTGTGCGGTGAGGTCGATACCGCTGGCGAGTTCGGTGGGCTGGTGGCCGACGGTCAGCAGCAGCCACGGGACACCGATGACGAGGGCGGCCAGGGAAGCGAGGCCGGCCAAGGCCCGGAGCAGGACGCCGAGGGCGCGCAGCAGGGCGGGGTGCGGTGGGCCATGGTCGGCTCAGCCTCCGTCGGCTTGGGTCTGCGGGTGTGCTGTGGCGGTTCCGGTCACGCTGATCGTTCCCTGGCCTGTGAGCTGCGCGAAGTGGGCGTGGTAGGTGTCGGTCACGGTGACGGTGATGCTGCGTCCGCTGTCGGTGATTGCGGTGGTGCCCTGGACGTTGGCGGCGGCGAGGTAGTCCTGGGCGGCTCTCACGGCAGCGTCTGGGTCGATGGTGATGGCGGTGCCTTCGATCGCCTGGGCCGGGTGATTTGCCGGCCGGCGGCACGGGCCGCTTCCTGGGCCAGTGATGTGGCGCGGTTGCCTGCGTTGAGGGCTCCCCCGCCGTCGACGAGCAGGCCTATGACCATCAGGATCGCGATCGTCGACAGGGCGAAGAAGACGGTGGTCGAACCGCGGTCATGGGACTTCGGCGCCGTGCGGGTGGCTGCCGATTGGCGGGTCATTGGCGTCCCCGGTAGGTGTCGACGGGGCTGGTCCAGGAGGCGCTGAGGGTCTTGCTGCCAGGCAGGCCGGGCAAGCCGATGTCGGCGAGGCTCGCGGTGCAGGCGATGGTCGTGGTGACGGTGGCGTCGGTTCCGATGTCGAGCGAGTAGCCCGTGGTGTCCACCGACACGCTGGAGGTCTGGCAGGTGATTCCTTCCCCTTCGAGGCTCTGTGCGGCTGCTGTGCGCGCTGCTGCCTGCGCGCTGCCCGCGTCGCGTTCGAGGGAGGCGGCGCGGGCGGCAGCTCGGGCGGCGGAGTCCACGGCTCCTTCGGCGTCGATCATCCGGCCGAACGCCACCATCAGGAGTAGCAGCGCGATCATCGCCGGGCCGAGCACTGCGGTTTCCACGGCGTAGCTGCCCCGGTCTCGGTGCAGGGCCGGGGGGAGGCGGCGTGGATGTGTCCGGGGGTCGTGGGGTGGTCCAGCGCTCGATGGGGGCGTCGGCGTACTGGGTGACATGAAGAGTCAGGCCGGGTACGAGCGTGGGGGCGTACGTCCTGGAGCTCGACGTCGACTTCGCCCCGTTGCGTGAGCAGGACCTGACCACGGCCGGTTTCGGCACGGCCGCCTGAACTGGACGCGGCTGTGTCTCTGCAAGAGCCAGGCGCCCGGCCGGAGAGGATAGGGCGGTGAGTACTGCGCTGGCAGAGGTTCTTTCCGCCGTTCTTCTTGTGGTCGTGCTGGCGTGCGCGGTCATCCGCCCGTTCGGCTGGCCGGAGGCGGTCGTCGCCGTCCCTGCCGCCGGCGTTGTCATCGCCACCGGGGCGATCTCACCGGCCCATGCGGTTGACGAGGCCGCCCGGCTTGGTCCGGTGATCGGGTTCCTGGCGGCCGTGCTGGTCCTGGCCCAGTTGTGCGACGACGAGGGGCTGTTCCACGCGTGCGGCGCGTGGATGGCCCGCACCGCGGCCGGGCAGCCGCGCCGCCTGCTGGTGCAGGTGTTCGCCCTCGCCTCGGTGATCACCGCCGTGCTCAGCCTGGACGCGACCATCGTGCTGCTGACACCGGTGGTGTTCGCCACCGCCGCCCGGCTCGGGGCTCGGTCCCGGCCGCATGTGTACGCCTGCACCCACCTGTCGAACACCGCGTCCCTGCTGCTGCCGGTCTCCAACCTGACCAACCTTCTGGCGTTCGCGGCCAGCGGGCTGAGCTTCACTCGGTTCGCCGCCCTCATGGTGCTGCCCTGGCTGGTGGCCATCGGCGTAGAGTACGTCGTCTTCCGCCGGTTCTTCGCCACCGACCTGGACGCCGGCGCAACGGCCCCGCCCGGCGCCGAGCCGCGTGAGGTGCCGGTGTTCGCCCTGGCCACGGTGGTGTGCACGCTGGCCGGGTTCGTGGTCACTTCCGCTTTCGGGATCAACCCGGCCTGGGCGGCGTTCGCGGGCGCCGCCGTCCTCGCGGTCCGCGCCCTGGCCCAGCACCGCACCACGCCGGTCGCCATCCTGCGCGCGAGCGCGGTGCCGTTCCTCGCCTTCGTGCTGGCCCTGGGCATCGTGGTCCGCGCCGTCGTCGACAACGGCCTCGACACAGCCCTCGGGCACCTGATCCCAGGCGGCACTGGCCTGCCCGCCCTGCTGGGCATCGCCGCGCTGGCCGCCGTCCTGGCCAACGTGATCAACAACCTGCCCGCGGTGCTGGTGCTGCTGCCGCTGACCGCCCCGTCCGGGCCCGGCGCGGTCCTCGCGGTGCTGCTCGGGGTGAACATCGGGCCGAACCTCACCTACGCCGGCTCGCTGGCCACCCTGCTGTGGCGGCGCATCGTCCACGCCCACGACGCCGAAGTGGAGCTGAAAGAGTTCACCCGGCTCGGCCTCTACACGGTACCGGCCAGCCTGGGCGCCGCAGTACTGGCACTGTGGGTCTCACTGACCGCAATCGGAGGAGGCTGACCCCATGGCCGTGGTGGTCTGGATCGCCGAGGGCACCTGGCCCGCCTGCGTGGACGCCGCCCGCACCCACGCCCCCGAGGGCGCGGACATCGTCCTGCTGCACATCACCCCGGCCGACATCCCCGGCGCGGCGCACGGCGCGTTCGCCGGCCTGCTCGGCCGCGGCCACCCCGAACGCGACCCCGGCACGACGCTGGAGCACATGGCCACCGCCTCCGCCGGCCAGCTCCTCGCCGACGCCGCCCAGCGTCTCGGCCGTCCCTGCACCCGGACCGAGCGCACCGGCCGCGTCGAGCGGGAAGTCGTCGCCGCTGCCGAAGGCGCCGACCTGCTCGTCCTCGCCCGCGACGGCGACCGCACCCGCCTGGGCCCCCGCAGCCTCGGCCCCGCCAGCCGCTTCATCATCGACCACGCCCCCTGCCCCCTCCTGCTGGTCTGGCCCGAGACCGCACCCGGCATCGCCACCATCCCGCCCCCGCCACCACACCCGCCCGGCCCGCCCCACCATCGGTAGTGCCGTTGGACCGGCCGGCGGGGGCGGTTCCGCCCCTGCGCCAACTGTCACGACCTTGCTGTCGTGCTCCATGACGTGGGTGACCGCGTTTCTAGGCGCTGCCGGTCCGCAGGCTTCCTGGGCAATTGGGCTCGGTCGCCATCGCGAGGTAGCCAAGAGCCGAGGGCTCGTACCTTGGTTGCCTGTCGAGCAGTGAAGGGCCTGCTTTTCATCTCCACGCCCAGGCGTTCTTGAGGACGTGGCGGCGTGCCCCGGCGATGCCACGTCCAGATCCTCTGGGGCGGCGTTGGAGGTGATTGCGCACAGGTCTGGCGGCGGGGGCGGGCTGGTGTCCGCGGTCAGGGTACGGATGTGGTCGGTGAAGTCGGAGTCGGTAAGGGGAGGGTCGAAGTCATCGACGTAGCCGACGGCCGCCGGTACGTAGTCGAGGACCGCGTCGACAGCAGCGGGCAGGGATGTGGTTTCGGATTTGAGTGCGCCGAGTATGCGTAGGGCGGTGGGTAGCAGGTTCGTGCTGGTGGACGTGACTTCGGTGAGTGCGGCGGTGACGGCTGCGGGAACGTCGTCCGCAGGCTTGACGGGTGCACCCCCGGCGGAGTCGGTGGCAGGGAGAGGCTCCTGGACGAGTTCGGTCTGCTGGTGCCACCAACGTGCTTCGCTCCGCTCTCCGAGGGCCAGGTGGTGAAGATGGAGGCAGTACGAGGAGGCAGGGTCGCCTGCGCCGACGGCGTACTGCCACCAGAAGCGGGCGTTTTCCTCCGATTCGGCCAGCTGCAGAATGCCGCCGAGCACCTGTGCCCCGGGCGGTTCGGGAAGACGTGGGGTGATGAAGTCGTCCAGGGGGTGCAGGCCAGTACGGGTGACCATCGTTTCGCACAGGGTCTGAAGGTTTTGCGCCGCGTCGTGTTCCGGGGTCTCCGGGAGCATTGCTGGTCCAGAGGGCGCGGGGGCCGGGGGCCGACCAGGAGGCGGTGTTTCCAGCCGGGCAAGGAGTGGGGCTTCGGCGGCGTCGATGTCTTCCTGGGTCCTTCCACGGTGGTGCGGTCCAGGCCGAGAATCTCGTTCAGACGGCGCAGGGAGCGACGGATGGTGGAGCGGACGGTGGCACTGGTCATCCCGAGGACGGGTGCGGCAGCGGTCGCGGGCAGGCCGTGGGGGTAGGTCATCACCATCACGTCATGCTGGCGTTCGGTGAGCTGACGTAAGGCCCGCAGGAGGGCGAGTGTTTCGGTGACCTGTCCCATCGGATCGATCGCATCGCGCAGGGCAACGGTGTCGAACGCGGCGTCGTCGATCGGCGGAGGGCGGCGGTCACGGGCCCGGGCGTGATCGATGACGTTGTTGCGCAGGATGGTCCAGGCGGAGGCGGCCGGGTTCTCCTTGGGCAGGACCTGGTCCCACTTGCGGCAAAGCTGCTCGAATGCGCTGTCCGTCGCCTCTTCGGCGTCGTGCCGGTCATGCAGCAGGGTCTCCGCGTAGCGCACGTACTCCGCCCGGTTCATCTGGTGGAAAGCGCTGAAGGCGACGTCCGGGGGCTGCTGGGGCATCGACGGTGTGCCGGGCGTATCGGAGGTATGGTCCTTGGTCACCGGCCGCCCCTCTCGACGTCGTGACGGCGGCTCATCTCCGATACGCCGGCGCGTACCCCGACGGCTGCGAGACGGCGCAGGAGGATGGCGGCGTCACGGACCGTCCTGAGTCGTGATCAACGGTGTCGGGTTCGAGCCGGTAAGGGGCTGTGGGCTGGGAGAGCACCCCGTGAGGTGCGACGCGCTGTCATGCTGCCCGCAGGTGCCGCACAGCCCGGCGGATCGCCGTCGGAAGGAACCCCGCACCGACGCTGACCACGGCCGCCGCGACGGCCAGCAGGGTCGACCGCCAGGGCCAGGCCGCCCCGGTGAGCGTCAGGTGGGAGGAGGGGTACTCCGAGAACTTCGCCGTGACCCGGGCCGTGGAGCGGTCGCTGTGGCGGGCGAGGTCACGCAGGACAGGATCGAAGCCGAACTCACCGTCATGCCGTCCCCCGCCGGGCAGTTCGACGGCCAGCTTGTTGCGGTGGGCCCAGGTGCGCAGCGACGTGTCGACAGCCGACACGTCCGCGACGCCCGGCACCACGAAGCGGTCTACTCCGTGGGAGCTGGAACCTGTCGGCTGGGCGATCAGGACGAGGCCGTGACGAGTGGTGACTGTGCCACGGCTGCCGAGGACCACCGTACGTGCGCTGAAGGACACCCCGCCGTACGCTTCGAAGGCGGCTGCGGCGTCAATCTCATCGACGCCGTCGACCAGGCCGATCCCCACCGTGGAGCGCAGCCAGGGGAACGCGGCGTTCAGCGCGTACGGCAGGTCGCCGGGGGTGAGGTGGTTTGCCGGGATCGTGGTTGGCCCGTCCGGAGTCCAGCCCGGATACGACAGGCCCTTCCCGATTCGGGTGGCTTCGTCCTTGCCTGCGAGTTCCTCCACGACCCGCAGGGCTCCGACCGTGCCGGAGGTGACGCCGGCGGTGGTGGTGACCCGGTCGTCCTCCACATATCGCTGGCCGCGCTTCCAGTGCACCTGGGGGTATTGGCGCTTCAGGGAGCTGATGTTGGACCAGAACGAGGTCGCGTTCCGACCGTCCAGCAGGCCGGAGGCCGCCAGCAGCTCCGAGCCCGCGCATACTCCCAGAACACGGGCACCCTTGCGGTGCCGCTCCACGATCCAGTCACGCAGCCGCGCCTCCTTGGCGTCGGCCGGGTCGGTCACCGCGGGCACGACCACCACATCGGGCTCGGGGACCACTCCCCTGTCCACCTCGGCCAACGTGTGGTCGGGCAGGAGTTGGGCCCCGCCGGACAGCGGGGAGACGCGGCGTTCGGCTGCCACGGTGTAGACGAACAACTTCTCCGACTCGGCGAACACCTGGTACGGCGCCATCACGTCGGTAGCCACGGACCCCTCGTTGCTGACCACCACTGCCACCGTGATCCGGCCGCTCGGAACGGCCCGCGGGGTCGGCCACGCACCCGCGTCCGACGCGGCAGGCGCGGGCGCGAAACTGTCCGCCATCGACGTGCTCACCCCCGCGAAGGCGATCCCGGCGAACGACGCCACCGACAGCACCGCGCCCATGAGCACCCAGCCCGCACGGCGGACCGCCCGGCGCCTCCTGTTCAACCTTGACACGACATACCTCCATAAAACGGTTGATCGATGGCGGTGCGGCACACGCAACCGCCCCCATAGGGACAACAAGAAAGGAATTGGCCGAGGGAAGGCGTCAGGAGCCGTTCCCGGCGGGCGTTTCAGCTGGCGGGGCGCAACTGCGTGCGGAGCCGGGACGGCGGAATGCCGAAGCTCTCGGTGACCAGACGGCGCAGCTGCCGTGCGTCACGGAAGCCGCACCGGGCAGCGACCGTCTCCACCGTCAGGTCGGTGTCCGTCAGCAGGGCACGGGCCCGTTCCAGGCGCAGCCGGCGCTGGTAGGCCAGCGGAGTGATCCCGGTGGCTGTGGTGAAGGCCCGCGTCAGACCACGCGGCGACAGATGGGCAACGGCTGCGAGCTCGTCGAGGGAGTGCGGGGCATCCAGGTTCTGAGCCAGGTGGTCCTGCACCCGGTGCACGGCGGGCTGCACATGGTCGCGGTAGCGCAGGAAAGGGCTGATCTGGGCGGCATCGCCGTCCCGCCGTAGATAGAGCACCAGTTCACGGGCGACGGCGGCGGCCAGTTCCGGGCCGTGGTCGCGTTCGACGAGGGACAGCGCAAGGTCGATCCCGGAGGAGATGCCCGCGCTGGTACTGATGCGCCCGTCGTGGACATACAGGGCCGCCTCGCGGACCCGGGCTGCCGGATACCGCTCGCGCATCGCTCCGGTCAGCGACCAGTGCGTCGTGCACGACCGGCCATCCAGCAGCCCCGCCTCTCCCAGGGCCGCGGCGCCGCTGCACACCGACGCCACCCGCGCCCCCGCGTCATAGGCATCCCGCAGCCATCGCACTGCGGCGCTCGACACCAGCCGGTCGGATCCAGTCAGCCGTGGCCCCGGGACCAGCACCAGGTCACCTGGTCCCGCCTGCGTCGCCGCAAGCGCCTGGAGCCCGGCGAGCTCCAGCCCCTGCGCCGAGCGCACCCCACCGGTCTCGGCGACGTACTCCAGCCGGTAGCAGCCGCCCAAGTGGGCTGCCGCATAGAAGACCTGTACCGGGCCGCCGAGATCCAACAGGTTCACCTCGGGCAGCACCAGCACGACCACCCGTCCCGCACACCCGCTCGTCACGTCACTCACACGGACACAGTAGGCAAGCTCCACCGGCACGCACGAGGGCAATCAGCGCCGGAGACCGGACGGATCAGGCACTGCGAGGTACGCACCCTTGATCAATTCTCGGTGACGCAGGAGCCGACCGAGTGGGGTGCCTACCGAGTCCTGATCAATCTGTGGGATTCGCTCTCGGGGCGGGGCCCGGGTCGGTAGACCTTCTTGCGTGACGCGAGCGCGACTGACTGACGAGGAATCGGAGTTCGTCGGGCCGCACCTGCCGATCGGCGAGTACGGCCCGTATCCCGAGCGGTTACGGCAACGGTTCGAGGGTGTGATCTGGCGGTTCAAGACCGGCGGACTGTGGCGGGAGCTGCCGCAGGAGTTCGGCGCCTGGTCGACCGTCCACAACCGCTTCCGGCAGTGGCGTGACGCGGGCGTCTTCGAGGCCCTGCTGGAGGGCCTGATCGCGGAAGCGGCGAAGCGGGGTGAGGTTGACCTGTCCCTGGTCAGCATCGACTCCACCGCCACGCGCGCTCACCACGACGCGGCTGGGATGCACCTGGGCGAGGACGTCCTCATTGCCCTTGAGAAGGGCTGCCGCCGAGGCGGAGAAGGCCAAGCCAAAAGGGGCAGCCTCGAAGAAGAAGACGGACAGGACACCGATACCGATCCCGAGCGGGAGCGGCGGCGTATCCGCCATCGGCGAAAAATCCGGCTGAAGGCCGCCCTTCTCGGACGCTCCAGGGGCGGGCAGGCCAGCAAGGTCCATCTCGCCGCCGACCGGAAGTGCCACCTGCTGGCGTTCGTCCTGACCGCGGGCCAGGCCGCGGACAGCCCGCAGTTCATCCCCGTGCTGGGCAAGATACGGGTCCGCGGGCGCGTCGGCCGCCCCCGCACCCAGTCGGCCACGGTCGCCGGGGACAAGGCCTACTCATCCCGCGGCAACCGCACCCACCTGCGGAATCGCCACATCAAGGCAGTCATCCCCGAAAAGAAGGACCAAGCTGCCAACCGAAAGAAGAACGATTCCAGGGGCGGCCGGCCTATCGTGTCAGGCTCCTTCAGCCGCAGTGCCGTCATTTCTCATGAACACCCACCGCGATGCCGAGCATCGACTGCTGCTGAAACAGATCAACAAACACTGTCGCTTGAAGTGAACAAAGCCAACCCTGCCCTCCGGCAGGCGCTGCCTCCTTGGATGCGGTAGTTACGGCTGGCCCTCCCAGATGGCAGGCGCCGGCCGGTGGGGTAGGTCGCAGGGCGAGCAGGGCGATGTCGTCGGTGCTGTCTGCCCGATCCCTCTCAGCAGTTCGTCGCAGAAGACGATGTTCCTGTCCGCGTTCGCCGCCCTGCACGACCCCGCCTCCCGCAGCTACTACGACCGCTGCCGGGGCCGGGGGCAAGACCCACACACAGGCCCTCCTCCGCCTGGCCCGCCACCGCATAGCGTCCTGTTCGCCACGCTCCGTGACGGAACCTTTTACGAATCACGCCTCCCCGAAGCGGTCACCGCATGACCAGCTCGGGCTTGACGAAAGACATAGGTGCGCCGTGAAGCGCGAGTTGTTCGAGTGGCGGTGAAAGGACGCCACCGCCGTCCTGTCGCAGCAGGGCGGTTGAAGCTGAGGGCAGCCCGACCCGGAAGGTGCCGGAAAGGGTGGCAAGCGGCCCTGGCAAAGCCGGGACGTATCAACCAGGCGTGCCATGCGTTTCGCGGAGTCGTGGAGCCGGACCTCGCTGATGGCGCGCATGCGCAGCCGCCGGTGCCCGGTGGTGCAGATGGAGGGTTTCTTGACGTCGTGGTGAGGCTGAACGCGTCGCGGGCCCGGCCCTTCTTCTTGAACCGGGGGCAGCCGACGCGGCGGCCCGCGCGGTGGCCGCGCAGTGAGTCCAGCCAGTTCGCCCAGGCGCGGTCGGCGTCGATGAACGCCGACTGGAAAGCGTAGGTGTTGACCTCGTGCCACCACGGGCACGGCCTCGCCGGTCCGAGGGCTCCTCGGGCAGGTCAGGTGTGCGGGAGTCGCCCTTGATCCGGTTCAGATGTTTCCGAACCGCCGGCTTCGTCGGGACCGGCACCCGGACCTGCTTGCGGGCCTCCGCCTCGGAGGCCCGGCGCCGACGGCGATCCGCACCGAGGGCATCGCCGGGCCTCTGCGGCTGCACTCGACGGTGAAAGCCGAGGTCGGCGAGGGCTATCGCGGTCTGGCCAACGAGTTCGCCCACCAGGTCACAGCACCCCCGAGAAAGCCGAAGGACCTCGACAACGCGCCGCTGACCGAGCGGCGTGGATGGCGCGAGATGCGACGTCGGCAGTCCTCCCGCCGGCACCTGCGTCGAACATGCCAATGCCGAACACAGGCAGTGGCAGCCGCTCCAGCGGTACACCGGACGCCGCGAAGACTACGGCAACACGCGCCGGGCCATCGCTGGCCTGGTCTCCGACCGTGCCGCCAGGCGTGCCACCCGGCGTAGGCCGAGCACTGAACTCGTGCCCGTCAGCACGACGGCCTGCTGCATCGGCCATCAGCGAACGCCGGGGCCAGCACGCTCCAACATCCATCGTGGGGCAGCCCGTTAGGGGGCTGGCCCGGAGGCGGTGGTGCAGGATGCGGCTGGCGGGAGTCAGGCCGGTGGCCTGCCGATGGTCAGGAACAGCCGCATGGCCGCGTTCCGTACCGGCGCGATCCGACGCGGGGTGTGCACCGCGCGGTTCATCAGCCGGGCGGCGCGCGCGAGCCGCTGGGTGGAGCGGCGACGGGCCGCATCGTAGGCGGCGAGGGCGTCTTCGACGCGCGCGCATACGGTGAGCTCACGGGCGACGGTGACGCCGTCGACGAGCGCCTCGCACGCCCCCCTGCCGAGGTCGGGGGTCATCGCGTGGGCGGCATCGCCGATGAGGGCAATGCGGCCGCTGACGTAGCTCGGCAGGGGCGTGGCGAGGTCGTAGAGGTCGTTGCGCTGCACGCCCGTGCCGCCGGCCTGCGCCAGGTGGTCCAGCACCCGGCGCACGCCGGGGTGCCAGTCGCCGAACCACGCCTGCAGGGCTGCCAGATCGCCGCCGGGCACGGGCACGCGCTCGGCTGCCGGGGCACACGCGAACCAGTTCGTGCGGCCGCCCGCGCGCGGGATGACGCCGAAGCGGGCGCGCCGCCCCCAGGTCTCGGTCATCCCGTCGGTGTCGAGGTCGGCGGTGCCGTGCCAGGCGGTGACGCCGGAGTAGCGGGGGCGGTGCGCGTCGCCGAAGAGCACCGTGCGGGCCCGGCTGCGCAGGCCGTCGGCGGCGATGACCACGTCGTAGCCGGTGAGCTCGCGGACGTCGGTCACTGCGGAGCCGTAGCGCACGACCCCGTCGGCGAGCGCGGCAGCCAGCGTCTGCAGCAGCGCTGGCCGGGCGGTCACGTGGACGGCGTCGCCGGTGCGGCGGCGCAGAGCGGCCATGTCGACGTTCCCGATGAGGCCGCCGTCGGCGCGTACGAAGGTGCCGTAACGCGCCGGCCGGGCGAGCCGGCGGGCTGTATCCCCGAGGCCGAGAGTGTCAAGCGCCTGCAGCGCGCCGGGCCACAGACCGAGCGAGGTGCCGGTGCCGGGCGGCGCGGGGGCGCGTTCGTGTACCTCAACGTTCCAGCCGTCGGCCTGCAGATGCACGGCGGCGGCAAGGCCCCCGATGCCGCCGCCCACGATGATCGCTTTTCTGGGCATGCCACCACGCTACTATGTTTGTAGTAGGAGTACTATATTTATAGTAGAGGACACGACAGGCCGATGGAGAAGCGGGCGCGGATGCCGGGCAGGCGCGATCAGGTGCTGGACGCAGCCGTGAAGGTGCTGGGCACCGGCGGCCTCCGCGGCCTGACGTACCAGGCCGTCGACAAGGCGGCCGTGGTGCCGGCCGGCACCACGTCCAACCACTTCCGCAGCCGCGACCTCCTCGTGACGGGCGTCGTGGCCCACCTCGAGGCGCTCGATGCCCGCGACTGGAAGCGCTTCGCGGCCACCCCCGTGGACGGCGACCCCGAGGGGCTGGCCCGCGCCCTGGCCCGGACGGTCCAGCACGTGCTCGGCCCCGCCCGGCACCGCACCACCGCCCGCTACGCGCTGACGCTCGAGGGCATCGTCCGCCCTGCGGTGCGCGAGCCGCTGAGCCGCGCGCGCGAATCGATGATCGAACTGACCTCGAAGTGGCTGGCGGACCTCGGGTCGCCCGCACCGCGGGAACACTGCAGGATCCTTTTCGACTACCTCGATGGCCTGATGTTCAATCAGATCGTTATGCCAGATGCAGAGTTCGACCCCGAACCAGGCATCCGCACGGTGCTCAGCGCGTTCCTGCCCCCGGCCGCACCGGATCGACCGAGCTGACGAAGCGTCGGCCGCGACGGCCCCATCCCCAAGGGGCGCGTCCGCGGCACCGGCACCCTCGGCTGAAATCGCGCCATGGACCAATTCACGCTCGCCTAACATGGGCCGCGCAGGGGTGGGCTTGTTGTTACCGAACCCCAGCGCCAGAAGGCCCCGGTCAAACCGGTAGTGGAGTTCGTCTACCACGAGGCCGGCGCCTACCTCGGCGTTGCTAGTGCCGCATCAGGCAACGTTCGCCCCGTCGCGACGCCCGGCACGCCCTCTCACCGCACCGGCCGAAATCCCAAGTACATCCAGTACGAGGGCTTCCGGCCGGCACACCGAGAGCACGTACCGGACGCGCTCCTTGACGGGCAAACGTTGCCTGCCGCGGCACTAGTGCCGTGACCGGCACTAGCGACGGTCTCCCCGAATTCGCCATGGGCCTGCCCGTACACCTGCGCGGCAAGCCGGACGCGGTCATCTGCCCGGTGGCCAGCCGCATTCCGGCACTGCGTAATCGCCTCGCCCCGCTCGTCCTCTTCGCCAGCTCCGGGCGGGAACACAACCACATCGCCGTCGCGCCCGACCAGGGCTGGCTTTGCACGTGTCGGCCTGTCCAACGTTGCGCTTGCCGATAACCTCATCCGCCCTGGTCGGAGCTGGTGTGCGGGGTGTACGGGATGTCGAGCGCGGTCGGTCGATTCTGCGCCGTCGCGCGGCTATCGATCAACGCGGCATGATGACCAACCGTGCTGCTGCGACTGGCCTACTTGGGCATGGCGAACGCGTTCACCATGCTGCGCCTGCTACCGATGAGCGATCGGGACAAGGACGTGGAGATCCTCGCCCTGCCCCACCAACTGTCGGTGCTGGAGCTCCAACTCGGTAAGGAGAAGGTGCGGTTCAGCCCGAGCGACCGGGCGTTCCTGGCGGCGCTGCTGCACCGGCTGCCGCGGGATGTGCTGCGCAGGCTGCGGCTGCTGGTCCGGCCGGACACGGTGCTACGTTGGCACCGCGACCTGGTCGCCCGCCGCCACGCCGCCGAGTCCGAGCCGAAGCGCTCGGGGCGGCCCCGTACCGTGCGCTCCATCCGTGCCCTGGTGCTGGGCGTGACGGTGGCCCCCTCCACGGTCTGGGAGATCCTGAGGGAGGCCGGGATCGATCCGTCACCCCAACGGAACTCAAGTACGTGGGCGGACTTCCTGCGCTCGCAGGCCGACGCCCTGCTGACGTGCGATTTCTTCGAGACGGTCACCTTGTCCGGGGCACGGATGTACGTGCTCGCAGTGATCGAGCACGGCAGTCGGCGGATCCGGGTTCTGGGCGCCACGGCACGCCCGGCCACCGCCTGGGTGGCGCAGGCCGCGGGTACTTGTGGATCGTGATCATCAGGTCGTAGCGCTACGCAGGGATCGTGGCCAGTTCGGCCGAGCCCGGTGAAAGGTCCTGGAGGCGCACGGACCGGACGTTCCAGCCGCCGCCCGCATCGACGTCCCACTGGGTGCCGAGCAGATGGACGTCGGCTCCCGCCCGGCGGGCTCCGACGGCGACGGCCCACAGCCAGCGCTCGATGCCGCCGTAGCCGAGAGGGGGGAATCCGTATCGGCTCGGGAAGTCGCAGATCGCGGCACGCACAGAAGTCTCCGTTTCGTAGATCCGGTGTCAACGCTCCGACCACGGCCGAGAACAGAAGGGCGGGCGATGGCCGTGTCAGGCGGGCGGGAGCAGGTACTCGTGCAGGGACCGCCGCACCTTGTCCAGGGACTCCTCCAGTTCCTCGGGGTCGTCGTGGCGCAAGGACCAGGTGACGCCCCGCAGTTCACGTCGGACTCCGGCCAGCCTGGTCTCCTCGTGCAGGACCTCGTAGTCACAGGAGTTCCGGGCCGCGTAGGCACTCACCATCTCCTCGGCGAAGTCGCGGCCCAGGTACCAGACGCCGCACAGATCGACCGCCCGCGGGCCGACCCTCGCCTCGTCCCAGTCCAGGACGCCCGACAGCCTCCCGGAGGTGTGCAGGAGGTTGCCGGGCCAGACATCGCCGTGGATCGGCACGACCTCGGCACCGGCGAGCCACCGCCGGTAGGCCGTGGCCCACCGCTCGAACACCTGCCGCTCGCGCCCGGCCAGCCGGTCCGCGGTGGCTGCGGCCGTCCCGGCGTCGAGGGCGTCGATCGCCCGTCCGGCCCCGTCCGCCCCGAGGACGCCCAGCAGCGGTTCGTCGCCGCAGCTGTGCAGCGCCGAGACGAAAGCGGCCAGGTCGCCGGTGAACGCTTCACGGTCCGCGCGAGCGACGTCGTCGTCCACGACAGCGCCCGGCAGCCTCCTGAGAAGCAGTGCGCCGAAGGGCAGCCGCGGCCCGGTCGGAAGCATCCCGAGCACCTCGGGGACGGCCAGCGGCAGGGGCGGCAGTCGCCGCAGGACCTCGGCAGTGTGCGTGCTTCTGGCCTCGGCCTCGGGAGTGCGTGGCACCCTGACGAGGACGTCGGTGCCGACCCGGAGCACGACGTTCGAGAAGCCCCAGCCGACGATTTCGACGGGATCCCCGCTCCACGGGAACGGCAGGTCCCGCAGGCTCGATGCGACGGCTTCGAGCGTTGCTTCAGTTTCGAGGAGCATGAGCAGTCCTTCGCTGTTCAACGGTGTCGGCGTAGGCCGACAGGTCCGGGAAGCTTCCGAGGTACCGGGGCCCGCCCGACACGGGCGCCACGCCCTGGCCGCTTCGGACATGGACGCCCCAGCAGCCCGCCGTCTGTGCGGCCCGCAGGTCCGAGACGTGATCGCCAACCACCACGGTCCGCTCGGCGTCGACGCCGAACCAGGCCACGGCTGAGTGGACCATCCCCGGCGCGGGCTTGCGGCACCAGCAGTACGCCTCCGGGCGGTGCGGGCAGTGCAGGACCGGCGGCCGCGCCACGCCGGCCCCTCGCCAGGTCCTCGGTCATGCGCCGGTGGATCGCCGCCGGCCCAGACGGCGGGAGCAGACCGCGACCGACGGCGGCCTGGTTCGTGACCACCGCGATCCGGCCGCCGCTCGACTCGCTCAGCCTTCGGCACGCGTCGAGCGCTCCGGGCAGCCACCGCCACTGCTCGGTCGTGAGGACGTGGTCGGGCCGGTTGGCGTTCAGCACGCCATCGCGGTTCAGGACGGTGGGCATCACGAGCGAGGCGCCGTGTCCAGGACCGCGGCGAACGCGTCGGCGACGCCGTCCATGTGGTCGTGGGTGCCCAGCAGGGCGGCGTGCTCGAGCATGAGGGCACGGCGGTAGATCGAGTTCGCGGTCGGAAGCATCGTACGCGGCCAGCCCTTTGAGGATCTCCGGTCCCGCACGGCGAATCCGCGCCCGGCTCGACGGCCGGTACAGCGGGTTGATGTCGAGCGGGCGGTGGCAGCGGCCCACGGGCGTCCCCAGCCATCTCGTCAGCTCCGCGCCCACGGCGTGCAGGTCGATGTCGGCCGCGAGCCCCTCGTCGAGCGTCACGACATAGGAGTAGTAGGTGCGCAACGTCGTGCCGGCCGCCGTTTCCTGCGGCTTGAGGCCGAGCCGCTTCAACCGGTCGTCGAGCCGGGCGGCGTTGTGCAGCCGGGTCGCGTTCTGCTCGTCGAGCCTGGTCAGTGGTCGAGGAGCACCGCGGGCTGGAACTCCGACAGGCACCGGTTGCTGCCCGTGATCTCCGCGCTCTCGACCGGTTCCATCGCTCCGGCCTCCGTGGGAGCGTCGGCGTATGAGCGGCCGTCCGCACGCGGCCGAGCTTCCAGAGGCGGCGCGAGGCCGCGTAGAGGGCCAGCCCCATCAACGGGGAGACGGTCACCAGCCACCCGGGGATACCGGGGGCGGGACGGCGGTCGCGCGGCGCGGTGGCCGGAAGGCAGGCGACGAAGGCCAGGGGCAGAAGGTACGTGAAGAGGTGGCGGGCGGTCCTCGGCAGGATGTTCAGCGGGTAGATCCCGAAGGTCCCGATCAGCTCCTGCAGCCAGCCTGTCCAAGGGGATGCCGCCGGGTAGTGCAGGGCGGCGGACGACACCGCGGTGACGACCGCCGCTTCGGTGAGCGCGCCTCCGACGACGGCGGCCGCCAGGTAGCCCGCGGTGGCCTGGCACCCACTGGGTGGAGCCGACCTCGGTCTTGAGGAGTACGTCGGCCTTCTCACCCTGGAAGATCAGGTCCGAGCTCTCCTTTTCCACCCACACCGGGGGCGAGCCCTCGCCTCCGGTGTTCGGGTCGATCCCGACGAACCGTAACGTCATCGCGTGCTCCCGTATCGAGTCGGTTGCGCTTAGTTGCGCGATGACCGTCCCGCGCACCGGCGCCCTCGGTCAAGGCTGCGGCTCGGCTGGCTCCCAGAGCGGGCGGGCAAGCCCGATCCCGTCACAGTGAAGGCAACGGCCTCCCCCGGGTGATCGGATCGTTGAGGTTTGTGGTCCGAGCCGCCCACAGGGATCACCTCTCACCACGCCTGGAGCCGCCGAGTTCTGGAGCAGACCGAGGGCCCTGGAGCCGGCTGGGGTCACGAACGGCTGATCGGATGCAGGGCCATCGAGCCCTTCCATTGGGGAGACGCGTGCCCCCGCACGGCTGCGACCAGCAGCACGCCCCCGACTGAGAGGACGAACACGACGCCATGACCGTCACCTGCGGGATCGACTGGGCCAGCGACCACCACGACGCCCCAGAGCGTGGCGGCGCCGTAGACGGGCCAGGGGCACCGAGGTGAGCAGGGCGGCGGCGAGGACGGCGGTGGCGAATGCGAGGAGCCCGCAGGCGGCGAGGGTCAGGGTGCGCAGGTGCCGGTCGATCAGCGCCCCGGTGGCGAGGATGCTGACCAGCGAGGACAGGCCGAGGACCAGCAGCACGGTGTCGGTCCGCCCTTCGAGGTCCAGCGGTTCGAGCAGTGCAGCGACGTAGGTGTAGAGCAGTTGTGGGCGGGGACGAAGGCAGCGGTGACGCCCAGGACGGCTGCCACGCCGGGGCTCCGTAGCACCTCCCGGAGCGGCGGGCGGTCGTGCTCGTCACGGCCGTGAGCGGCCGGGACGCTGACGACGATCCATCCCACCAGGGCCAGCGCGATCACGCTCATCAGCCCGAAGGCGACCCGCCACCCGGCAGCACCCGCGAGCAGGGTGCCGGCCGGCACCCCGCCGAGAGGGCGACGGTCGAGCCGCTCATCGCCACCGCCATCGCCCGTCCGCGCTGCTCCGGTGCCACGATGCTGCGGGCGTACCCGGCCAAGAGCGCCCAGAGCAGCCCGGCGACCAGGCCCGCCGCGAAGCGCTCGGCCATGGTGAGCGGGTAGTTGCCGGAGACGGCGGTCACCGCGTTGGCCGCCGCGAAGCCGCCCACAGCCAGGAGCAGCAGCCGCTTGCGCGGCCAGCCGGCCGTGGCGGCGGTCAGCGGGATGGCGGCCGTGATGGAGCCCACCGCGTACAGCGTGACGGACTGTCCGGCGCCTGACTGACTGACTGACGCAGAGGTCCGTGCTCATCGCAGGCAGGACACCGGCCGGCAGGGCCTCCGTCATCAGGGTGACGAACCCGGCGGTGCTCAGGGCCAGCAACGCCGGCCAGGGCAGTCGGGGCGAGCTCGCGGGCGGCGCCATCGGACAGGTGGGGGGAACGGAGTTCGTTCGTCGACATGGGCCGATCGTCTATCGTTGACACGGATGTCAAGGTCCAGTCCGGGGCGGCCCGGCCAGGACGTGAGGACGGTCACATGCGAATCGGCGAACTGGCTCGGCTGACGGAGAGCACTCCGCGCCTGCTGCGCTACTACGAGAAGCAGGGCCTGATCACCCCCCGTCGCGAGGCGAACGGCTACCGGGACTACGACGACTACCTGGTAGACCGGGTGCTGCAGATCCGGGGGCTGCTGGACGCGGGGCTGCCGACCCGGATCATCAAGCAGATCCTGCCCTGTCTGGACACCCCTCGGACGATCCACTTCGCGGACGCCACCCCGGAGATGCTCGACACCCTGGAATCCGAGACGGAGCGGATGACCCGCCGGATCCAGTGCCTGACCCGCAACCGGGACGCCATCATCGAGTACCTCTCGGTGGTCAGAGAGCTCGCCTGACCCCCGGTCGGGACCGGCTCGGAACTGCCCGCTTGACCTTGACACGAGTGTCAAGGTTGGAGGCTGTGGCCATGACCGATTCCGCCATCCGGCACACCGCATTCGGTGACGGCACGCCGCTCGTCCTGATCCACGGCTACACCGTCGACCACCACGTCCTGCTCCCGCTCGAACCCGCCCTCACCGACCGCCCCGGCTGGCGGCGCCTCTACCTCGACCTCCCCGGCCACGGCGCCAGCCCCCGGCTGCCGGGCCCGACCTCGGCGACCGCCCTGGCCGAAGCCGTCTTCGAATGGATCGACGCCGAGCTGGGCGACCGCCCGTTCGCGTTGGTCGGGCAGTCCTTCGGCGGCCAGCTGGCCCGGGCGGTGACGGCGCGGTACGGGGAGCAGGTGCTCGGCTCGGCGCTGCTGGTGCCGGTGGTGTGCTGGGGCGCTGACCGGACCTTGCCCGAGAAGACGGTACTGGAGCGCGACGAGGAGCTGCTCGACCGCCTCCCGGCCGCCGACCGCGAGCTCTTCGGCTACGTCATGGCCCGCCTGGACAAGCCCAGGTGGGAGCTCTTCGAGCGATACGTGCTGCCCGGCTGGCGGGCCCACGACGAGGCGGCCGCCGCCGAGCTGGAGACCGACTTCCTACTGCCGCACTGGCCGGAGCACCAGGCCCCCGCGCACCGCGGGCGCCATCTGCTGGTCACCACCCGGCAGGACGCCCTGGTGGGCTGGCGCGACCAGCTGGCCCTGCTCGACCACTACCCCCGGATGGCGGCGACGGTGCTCGATGCCGCCGGGCACAACCCACAGGTGGAGTGCGCCGAGACCGTACGGGGCCTGGTCGGGCACTGGCTCGACGGGATCGCGCGCCCTTACTGATCGTTTCGGCATGCCGTCCGGAGTCGCCGGAGGCAGATGATGCTGCAGGCGAGTTCGAGCAGGCCCTGGTGGAGGTCGGCGCGTCGTTCGTAGCGGGTGCGGAGTCGCTTGAGCTGGTGCAGCCGGGCGACCGCGCGCTCGACGACCCACCGGACCTTTCCCAGCCCGGAACCATGGGCGACGCCGCGTCGGGCGATCAACGGTTTGATGCCGCGCTTCCACAGCAGGCGACGGTACATGTCGAAGCCGTAGCCGCGGTCGGCGTACAGGCGCCGGGGCCTGCGGCGGGGGCGTCCCCGCAGGCCCCGGACCGGCGGGACGGCATCCAGCAGCGGCAGGAGCTGGGTGACGTCGTGTCGGTTGCCGCGGGTGAGCGTGACGGCGAGCGGGGTTCCGTGGCGGTCGACGATCAGGTGGTGCTTGGAGCCGGGGCGGGCACGGTCGACAGGCGAGGGGCCGACATGGTCCCCCCTTTCAGGGCCCGGACATGCGAGCCGTCCACGGCGCAGTCGTCCAGGTCCAGCGAGTCCGTGCGGCGCAGTTCGCTCAGCAAGGCGGAGTGCAGGCGTGGCCAGACGCCCGCTTCGGTCCAGTCCCGCAGTCGGCGTCAGGCCGTGACGCCGGAGCAGCCCACGGTCTCGGCGGGGACGTCGCGCCAGGCAATGCCGGTCCGCAGCACGTACAGGATGCCGGCGAGAGCCGTTCTGTCCGGAACGCGAAGTCGCCCGGGGCGGCGGTGACGTCGTTCGGGAGCGGGTGGCAGCAGCGGAGCTGCCCGATCCCACAGGTCGTCCGGCACAAGATCAGCACGCACCTGAACACCTTGCCGACCAAGATCGCCAAGCACAGGACCCGCGACCCAATTCATTCTGAAACGGGCACTGTCACGTTGACTGACCGGGTGGGATGATCTCGGAGTTGATCATGCCGGGGAGAGGTTCGCTCGTGTCGTCAGCGCCGCCGTACAGGGGACACCGGTGCCCGGTCGAGGTGATCTCCCACTGCGTGTGGCTGTACTTCCGCTTCCCGCTGTCGTTCCGTGAGGTGGAGGAGCTGATGCTCCAGCGCGGTGTGATCGTCTCCCATGAGACGGTCCGCCGCCGGTGTATGAAGTTCGGACAGGCCTATGCGAACGGACTGCGCCGCCGCTAGTGCTGTGACCGGGAAGGTTCACCGGCTCGCGATGCCCGGCACGGCACCTCGCGGTGTTGTCGCATCACCCGCGTACGTCCAGTACGCGGACGATGCTCCGCCTTGCGATGCACCGCACCGGACGCCGCGAGCCACCCGGCAAACCTTCCCGGTCACAGCACTAGCCGCGGCCGGGGGATAAATGGCATCTGGACGAGGCGTTCGTGAAGATCAGCGGGGAGCGGAAGTACCTGTGGCGGGCCGTCGACGCCGACGGCACCGTGCTCGACATCCTGGTCCAGGGCCGAAGGGACACCACTGCAGCCAGGCGGTTCTTCCGCCGCCTGATGAAGAAGACGTGTGCGGTGCCGCGGGTGATCGTCACGGACAAGCTCCGTTCCTACCACGCGGCCCACCGTGAGGTCATGCCCTCGGTCGAGCACCGTTCCCACAAGGGCCTGAACAACCGAGCCGAGAACTCCCACCAGCCCACCCGGCAGCGCGAACGCGCCATGAAAGGCTTCCGCAGCGTCGGCGGAGCCCAGGAGTTCCTGGCCGCGTTCAGCGGCATCTCACCCCACTTCCGCCCCCGCCGCCACCTGATGACCGCACTCGACCACCGAGCCGAGATGACCGTCCGCTTCGCGATCTGGGACCAGGTCACCGGCGCCGCCGGCCGGCCCGCCGCGGCCTGAGCACGAAAGCCGGAACCCGGCCCCATCGCACCCGGCACACCGTCAGGCACTCACACACTCGACAACGTGACAGCGCCGTGCGGCAGCACTCCCTCGAAAACGAGCCGGTACATCACCTGGCGCAGCGTGACGCCGCCCTTGTAGCTCTCCACGATCTGCCGGGCCCGGTCCACGACGGCCGGCCACCGGTTCCGTTCACGCGCCATGCCGGTACATGTACATGTACCCCCTCCGGTGCGCGTGTCCTGCCGCTGCCCGGGTCGTTGTGCCGGGGGACGCGTGCGTGATCCGCCCCACGGCAAGCGCGCTCGAGGGCCCTGCCCGGCCAGGGCCCTCACCCATCCCACGGCTCTGCGGGGCTTTCGCTCACGTCGCGCTCCACTGATGGGGCCGGCCACCGCGCCACTGCACCCAGCGCGATTCATCCAGCGCTCTCTCCGGGTCGATCACTCCGGCCGCTCCAGGAAGTGTCGCGGTCGACGCCGTGCGCGATGATCGCGCCGCCATCCTGGGTGGGGATGGTCTGGCCAGAGACCAGGAACGTCCCTGCTGCGAGGTGACGCTCCAGGTAGGCAACGTGACCGGCGATGTGCGGGCCGGCGTCCTTCGAGAATCTTCGATCAGGCTTCGACGCGTCGAGCCAGACGCTCGGCATCACGATGGACGTATCCCAACAGGGCTGATCCGCGATCGCGCTGCCAAGAGCGGCCGAGAACGTACAGCCCAGGTATTGCGGTCGCTCCGTCTTCTTGAGCGAGAACACCATGAGCGTCCAAAGCGCCTGGGATTTCTATCCATCTGTCATCGTGCTTGTACCCTGTGGCCCAGATGACCGCTTCAACGTCTACGTGTTCGCCGTCGGCAAAGAGCAGCCTGTTCCCCTTTGCGCTCACAGTGCGTGGCAGAATTTCACTCCGGCATCCTGCAGCATTCGTCGCGGGGCGCCGATGATCGGCTCGTTCGCCCTCATGCGTCGCCCCGTCCGAGAGTCGCCCGGCGCATGGATGAGCCGCGTCGAGGTCAGCCACCAGAACAGATCCCGGCCGAGCAGCCGTTGAGGAAGCGTCGGAAGCTGGGCGCCCTCGGACAGCGCAACACGCTTCCCGGCTTGAGCCAGTTCATGGGCGATCTGAAAGCCGGAATTTCCTCCACCGACGACTGCTACATTTTCGGGCAGCATATTCGGGTTGCGGTACTTCTCCGCGTGCAGCTGCGTGATGTCCGCATCCAGAGAATCCGCCAGGGAGGGAGTGAATGCCTTGCCGAACGCGCCTGTGGCTATGACGACTTGACGCGACCCGATCTGCTCACCGGTGGCGAGATCCAGGAGAAACTTCCCATCCACCCGAGACAGACGGGTGGCCCGAGAGCCGGTCTGGACAGGCAGGGCGAAATGATGTGCGTAGTCCTTCAGATAGTCGGCGACCTCGTCCTTGCCCGCGTAAGACCACGTGTCGCCGGGAAGCTCCAGCCCCGGCAGCGAGCTGTACCGGCGCGGCGTGAACAGGGTCAGCGAGTCCCATCTCTGGGACCAGGACGCTCCTACGCGGTCAGAAGAGTCCAGCAGCCGGAAGCTCACCCCCAGCCTGTCGAGGTAGTACCCCAGCGCGAGCCCGGCCTGTCCAGCGCCGACCACGGCCACGTCCAATGATTCTTTGCTCGTCCTCATGGGGGAGTGTCGGGACATTGCAAACCTCCATTGGTTAGGGATTTCTTGGATTGAGGAAGGGGGGCGGGCTGCGGACTGCCTCGTCTCGCCGTTCTTCTCGGGCTCGTCGCCGAGTCGGGGCACCGTGCTGGAGTCGGCCGTCGGCACCGTTCGCGCGACCGCCATCACCCGGGCCGGAAGCCCCGCTGACGGGGCTTCCGGAGCATTGGGCGCATCGGGCGCGTGGGGTTGAGCCGGTCAGTGTTCGTGGGGTCCGGGGTGGTGGACGGGGCCGTGGGGTTCTTCGCAGTGGCCGGCTCCGGCGCCGATGAGTTCGGTGTGCTGGGCGTGGTCGACCTGGAGCGTGCTGTGGGTGATGCCGTATTCGGAGGCGAGGAGCTGTTGGAGGTCCCGGCGTGTGGTGTGGCAGTCGGCGTCGTCGTCGACCAGGACGTGGGCGGACAGCGCGTTCTGGCCGGAGGTGATCTGCCAGACGTGCAGGTCGTGGATCTCGACCACCGGCGGCTGGCCGACGAGCCGGTCGCCCAGGGCGTCGGGATCGATATGGGCGGGGGCCGCTTCCAGGAAGACGCGGCCGGATTCCCGGATGAGGCCGTAGCCGGCCTTGGACATCAGCACGACGACGACCAGGGTCGCGATGGCGTCCGCCTGGACGAAGCCGGTGAGTACGACGATCAGGCCGGAGACGGCGGTGCCGATGAAGGCGAAGAGGTCGTTGAGGATGTGCTGGTAGGCGCCTTCGACGTTGAGCGAGCTGCGGTTCGCCTTGGAGAGGCACACGGCCGCGACGATGTTGACGGCGATGCCCACCAGCGCGGTCACGAGGACCAGGCCGCCCTCGACCTGCGGCGGGTCGATCAGGCGCTGGACGGCCTCGTAGGCGAGCCAGGCCCCGAGGAGGAGCAGGGACACCCCGTTGAGCTGGGCGGAGAGGATCTCGGCACGCTTGAGACCGTAGGTGAAGGCGCCCTTGGCCGGCTTGGCGGCGAGCCGCATGGCGATCAGGGCGAACACGATCGACGCCGCGTCGGTCAGCATGTGGGCCGCGTCGGAGATGAGCGCCAGGGACTTGGCGGCGATGCCGACGACGACCTCGACGGCCATGAATCCGCCGATGATCGCCAGCGCCATCGTCAGCCAGCGACGGTCGGCATCGGCCGACACCCCGTGGGAGTGCCCCCCGTGCCCGTGGTCATGCCCGTGGTGATGTCCGTGCGTCTGGTCGTGCCCGTGACCGCGGTCGCGTTTCATGCTCATCGCCGGTCCTCCCCGGTGGTAGCGGTGGTGACTGACCAGAGTGAAGCGCATAGGGCATATACATGGCAAAGACCGCATTGGTGACCGTTGTCATCACCATCGAGATACGTTCTGACCTGCGGAAATGCTCTCGGCGAGGGGTTGTGCGGTCCGGTCCTCCGGCACCGGGGAGGAGACCGAGCCGGATGCCGTCGCCGTGTCATCCGGAGTGCGATGCGCGCCGCGAGGCCGCCGATCGCCGGCGCCGGACTCAAGCAGGCCTTCCGCGAGCCGAATGTCTCGCTGTCACGGCTCCGGCGGGACCGCATCCTCCGCGAAACCCGCAAAGCCGACGCCGCTCTCCGCCTCGTGCGGCAGTGAACCGCCGCCATGCGCTGCATCTTTGACGCCCACCCCGAGGAGACCTCCCGCCTCCCACGTGGAATCGCCGGATAAGCGATCGGGCCGCACTGCGGCCAACCATGCCCGAGGCAACCCGGAGATCATTTACGCGACAGCGCTTACGATCTGGGAAGCAGGGCCTGTGATGGGCTGGCTGGTCGCTCAAGGCTGCGCTGGGTCGAACGGCAGAATGCGATGGAAGACGACCCTGGCTTGGCCGGGGCCGTTGTAGTCATCGACGGTCTTCGCATCGAAGCCGAGGCGGCGATGGAATGCAATCGAGCTGGTGTTACCGGGTGACGTGATCGCCTTCAATCGGAGTGCGCCGTGGAGATGCGCGGCGTCAGCGAACGCCGCATACAAACGGCGCCCGAGACCGGTGCCGCGGGCGTCGTCCCGCGTAGCGATCAGATGTACGTACCCGGTGCCGGTCGGGGTGACGAACCCGATGACGTACCCGTGGATTCCGTCCTCGGCTCGGGCGACCAGACAGGTTTCGCCGAACTCTTGCACCAGCACCGGAAGGTGCAACGACCGAAGGTCGCGTTCTCCCCAGTATCGGTGATGATCAGCAAGAACCTGGTGGATGTCGGCCATCTCGGCCGATGTGATCTGTGTGCGCATGACAGGGATCATGGCAGGCGCCTTGCCCGTTTGAGCAGCGAAAGTGCTGGCCAGCCCGTGACATGGCAAGGGCCGCAGAGATCGCGTGAGTTAGTTGTGACGCTTACCTGGGCCCGTGCGGCCTGCTCCCATCCTGCCCTGTCCGGGGTCTCTCGCGCACATTTCGGCGAGTTGCTCGAAGAACTCGCCCCGCAGTGGGAAGCGGCCCGGGAGTCGGCACTGCGCGACGGTCTTCGGCGTGTGTGATCAGGCGCTCGCACCCGGGCGTCCTGAGGGGAAGCCGTGCCTGCGGGCGGTGATCACCATGACCAGCGCCGGAGCAAGGAGGACCAGCACGGACCACGGGAATGATGCGGGGCCCAGGTTGTCGAGGAGGAGGCCGCCGACGATTCCGCCGGCGGCAATGGCGGTGTTCCACAGGGTGACGAGGATGGCTTGGGCAGTGTCGGCGGAGGTACCCGCAGCATCGGCCGCGGCTGTCTGCAGGAGGGTGGCAGCACCGCCGAATCCCAGTCCCCACAGTGTCCCTGCGGCGTAGACCGCGACGGCGCTGTCGGCGAGCACCGCCAGGACGGTGGCCGCCAGGGCGAACAGGATGGTGCCGGCGATGGTGAGGAAGCGTAGGCGACGGTCGATGTGGGCGCCCACCACCCAGATGCTCACCACCGATGCCAGGCCGAAGATGAACAGCACGAGGTCGACGGCGTCGGCCATGTGGAGTCGGTCAAGGAACGTGGCGATGTACGTGTACAGGATGTTGTGGGCCAGGACGAAGGCCATAGTGACGATCAGAACCGGTGCCACCCCGGGCAGGCGGAGGGTTTGTGCGATAGGGGCTCGGCCTCCTCTGGGCTGCCCGGGATAGTCCGGAACCGCCAGAGCGATCCATGCGAGCAGGACGATGGCGAGCACGGTCATGGACCAGAACGCGATGCGCCAGCCGAACGCCTGACCGAGGAGGGTTCCTGCGGGCACCCCCAGCGAGAGGGCGAGTGTTGCGCCCGCCATCGCGATTGCCGTCGCCTTTCCCTGGAGCGGGCCGGATGCCATGCGCCGCGCGTAGCCGGTCAACATCGCCCAGACCAGACCGGCGGCCACTCCGGCGACGAACCGAGCAGCCATCGTCAGCGCGTAGTGTCCTGAGACGGCTGTGACCGTATTGGCGAGCGCAAAACCAGCCACGGCTGTCAGCAGCAGCCGCCTGCGCCGCCATCCGGAGGTGGCTGCGGACAGCGGGATCGCCGTGACGGCGGAACCAATCGCGTAGATGGTCACTGACTGCCCCATCGCAGATTCGCCGACCCGCAGACTCCTGCCCATCGAGGGCAGCACCCCCGCCGGCAGTGCCTCGGTCATGATGGTGATGAAGGCGGCGGTGGCCAGCGCGGCCAGGGCCCCCAGAGGGAGCCGCTGATCTCTGGTTCCGTCCGCGGCGCCGGTCGGCCGCACGGTTTCGGTTCGCATGGCAGCTATGCTCGAACCATCACATTGATGTGAAGGTCAAGCGAGCAAATGTGAGGTCGGGCACATGCGTATCGGGGAACTGTCAGAACGCACCAGCACCCCCCGACGGCTCCTGCGCTACTACGAGGAGCAGGGCCTGATCGCCGCAGCCCGCTCCCCGAACGGCTACCGCGACTACGACGACTACCTCGTGGACAGGGTCCTGCAGATAAGGGGACTTCTCGACGCCGGCCTGCCGACCCGGATCATCAAGCAGATCCTTCCATGCCTGGACAAGCCCCGGATTATCTACTTCTCGGACGCGACACCCGAGATGATCGGCACGCTGGAGCGTGAACGCGACCGGATGACCGAACGCATCGAGTGCCTGACCCGCAACAGAGACGCCATCGGCGAGTACCTCAACGCAGTACGCGGCAACAAGTCGGCAACGCCACCTTTGTGTGGCTGAGCGTCTCGGTCGGCACATCTGAGCGTCGTACGTGGCCGCGGGTCAGCGACCGGTTTACATGCGTAGTGATGTTTGGGGGATCCGATGTGGTCGCGCACGCGCGGGATGGAGGACCCGGTCGCAATCGAGTGCAATCGGCCGTTCACCCGGTGGTCGCGGTCTACTCCCCCGGCGCCATCAACTGCGGGTCGCCCAGGCGGGTCTCGGTGTGGCGCAGCGGGGCGCCGTCAGGGCGCACATAGGTGACGCGGGCCAGCGGTTCGCCAGTGCGGGAGTCGATCAGGGGGCGGTAGGGGGTTCCGGGTTCGATGGCGTGGCGCTCGCCCCACTGGCGCAGGGCGACGATCAGGTCGAAGAGCTCGAGACCTTTGTCGGTGAGCGCGTAGGCGCGATAGCTCGTGCCGTCGGAGGCGGGCTCGGTGCGCAACACGCCGACCCTCACCAGGCCGGAGAGCCGGTCGCTGAGGATGTTCTTGGCGATGCCCAGGCTGCGCTGGAACTGACTGAACCGTCGGATGCCGGTGAACGCGTCGCGCAGGATCAACAAGGTCCAGCGGTCGCCGACCAGGTCGGCCGTACACATCACCGGGCAGGTCGGCGACACGGCCTCGCCCGTGACGTTCGCGCCCTCGCCGTTTGGATCGACCACCGGTCCCTCCGCTTGCGTTCCGGCTGATAGCTGGTTTCCACACAAGACTACCCCGGTTGCAAAAGAAGACCACTCTGGTTGTGAATCAAAACCACCTGTGTCTATGCTCCAAACGAACACGGCGGACGGCGACCCGCCGCGGTGTGGGGTCTGGCCGTCCCGGGACACTCCCTGCCCGGAACGACCGGCCACGCCACGGCCACGACGTCGTTCGCCCCGTCGCCCCGTCCTTCCTCCCGCCGGCCCGAGCGCCGGCGGCCACTCTCCGAGGAGTTCTCTTTCCGATGATCGCGGCGCACGAGACCTTCGACGGCACCTTCCCTTACGTCCCGCACTTCAGCTCCGCCCCCGGCTTCCGCATGCACTACGTCGACGAAGGCACTGGCCCGGTGCTGCTGTGTTTGCATGGCGAGCCCACCTGGGGCTACCTCTTCCGCAAACTGGTCGCCGGCCTCTCCGACACCCACCGGGTCGTGGTCCCGGACCACATGGGCTTTGGCAAGAGCGAGACGCCCGGCGACCGGACGTACTGGCTCCAGGACCATGTCGACAACCTGGAGGCGTTCGTCATGGACCTGGGACTGCGCGACATCACCCTGGTCATGCACGACTTCGGCGGCCCGGTCGGGATGGGCCTGCTGGCCCGACGCCCCGACCTGGTCACCCGGATCATCGCCCTCAACGCCCCCACGCCGTTCGGTCAATCCGACCTGGCCCGGATCCTGGCCACGAACGCCTCCCAGTCGCCCTGGTTCCGCTGGATCGCCCGCGCCGAGGCCGACGGCACCCTGGACCATGTGCTCGGCTCGCTCGGCTACAACGCGTTGAGCACCCTCAAACTCAACGGCTTCCAGGACAACGCGGTGATCACCCCTGCCTGGATCCGTGCCTACGAGGCCGCCTTCCCGACCCGGGAAGAGACCCTCGGCGCACTGGGCTGGGCCAAGGGCTTCCCACTCGGCAAGCACCGCTTCGAGATGCCATCACGCGAGTCCCGGGCAGCGGCGACACAGCTCCCCGCTCTGACTGTCTGGGGAACACAGGACCGAACACTGCGCGCCGAGCACTTCCTGCCGCTCTTCCGCGCCGCCTTCCCTCACGGTCTGGTCAGCGAGCTTCCGGCCGCCGGCCATTACAGCCCCGAGGACGCCCCCGACGCCACGATCGCGCTGGTACGGCTGTTCCTGGATGCAACGGCCGAAGTCTCCGGGCTCCCGGCGGCCGTTGGCGCTGCTTGACGCTCAACCACAACCCTCAGTCACGCCTCGAAGTGCCTACAACGTCATGTTCCGCGTCCGACCGCCCTTCCATTTCGTCGCTCGCTGACCCGGTGCGAGCCTGAGCCTGGAAGGCGCCCGGCTCCGGGCCTCGCGTGGAAGGGCTTCCGTTGCCGTGGTCGCCATTGACCCCCGTGGTCAAGGGCGGCCACAGCTGTTCCGGGCCGGGTCCGCCCGAAGGCAGGCTTCCTGCGGGTGCAGGTCATGAGTTGCATCGCCGATCGGACCGATGCTCGGAAGACTCGGCCTGGTGGGACGCAATTCATGAGGCGGTAGTTACCTCGCATGGGTGACTTCTGCTGAAACGCGGATCTTCCAGGAGTGCTTGGCCTTTGGCTGCTGGATGAAGGAGCGGCCGAAGTACTTGCGTCTTCCGGCCTGTTGGGGGGTCCCGCGTCGACGGACGTCGTCGTGCAGGGCGGGACGTCGACGGCCCCGGCCCGGTGCCCGGCTCGTGCGGAAGCGGACCTCGACCGGCTGCGGGGAGCGGACCCGGCCGAGCCGCACCACGTGGTCGAAGTGCAGTGGCGTCGGCCGCAGTATGGGCAGCGCGGGGTACCTCATGGACCAGGCCGACGGTGTACGGTGCTCGGTGACTATCCCAGGGACCGGGCCTCGGCGTCACGGCCGCCAGCCGCACCCTCGCCGGAGGCTGGGCCGAAAGGCCCAACGGCATCTGCTCCGGGCAGGCTCGGCGTGTGGGGTCAACGGGGGGGTGCCCCTATCTGTTTCGTCAATCCCGGCGGCGGTGTTTACGGGGGTTTTGCTCTGGCTTTCGGGAACGGCCCGCGAAGCGGGACGTTCCCGGCGGGGCAGGCGCTGTGGGGGCAACCCGCCCGTTCGATTTCCGACCGTCCACTCCCTCCGGCACTGCGGCAGTATGGAAGTACACCTCACCCCCCGTCGGACGCGATCACACTCACTCGACGCCCGCCGTGCCGCGTTGCGGGCGTTATTCCGCCGAACCCACGGCGACCGGTCACAGAGTTCCGGAGTCCGGCCAGTTGGACCAGTGGGTATTGGGTGAAAGTCTCGGTCGGTAGCGTCCGACGTCACCAGATGCCAGGACTTCCGCGATCTGCTGGTAGGTCTCACTCGTGCTGGGAGGTGTCTCGATATCCTCCGGCTGGTGCCATTCCTCCAGTTGCAGAACCTTCGGCAGGTCCCCGGGAATCCTAGACCGCACTTCGGCTTCGTCGGCAAGGATCAGATCCCGGTGCTCCGGCACCAGTCTGCGGAACACGACTTCGAGCGGCTCGCCGGGCTCCGCCTCCACGGCCAGCGTTCGGCCCCTGACAATCACGGGAATACCGCCTGCGTAGGTCTCCTGATCGTCGATCTTCTCCATGTTCTCGACGCGATCGTGGAAGCCCTCGTTCCCCCAACCCGGTTCACCGGTGGTCAGGCAATTCCCGTAGGTGCCCACCACATTGACGAGGTTGCCCATGCGCGGGTTGTATCCGACGGTCTCGATGATCAGGGCCCAGCGCCCCGCGTCACGGTAGAGGTGCATCCGCACATCCACTGCGTAGAAGTAACCGTTGTCGGGATGAGGGAGCTTGAACTCGGTGGCGCATTTGTCCAGTTGGGCGAGAATATCGCTTGCTTCGATCACGTCGGCGGACGCTACCAGGGATGACTGACTGTGGAGCTTGCCTCACTTCGTTTGGAGGAAGCCCTCGATGTCCGCGGCGACTTCCCGCGGCAGCTCGACGCCCGGGAAGTGCGTCTCACCGTTGAGCCGCGAGCCCGGCGGGTCAGGTGCTGTGCGGGCTGCCCATCGGCCGGCATGGCGGAGATGGCGATGCCGGTGGGCAGACGTGACGGGGCGGGAAGAGCAGGGGGCGAAGGGCCTGTCAGGCAGCGAGGTCGAGGGTGCGAGGCTCGTAGAGGGTGCCGTTGCGGATCACCGCGTGGATGACGTTGACGCGTTGGCGGGCGAGACGGAGCACAGCCTGGGTGTGGGTCTTGCCCCGGGCGCGCTGGCGGTCATAGTAGATCCGGGAGGACGGGTCGGACTTGCAGCCGATCGCGGCGAAAGCGGCCTGGAACAGTGCGCGTTTGAGGAGCCGGTTGCCGCGGTGGGGTGCGTGCTCACCGCGGATGGAGGTTCCCGAGGACTTCGTGGCGGGGGCGAGTCCGGCGTAGGAGGCGAGGTGTCCGGTGGTGGGGAAGGTGGTGCCGTCACCGATCGCGACGATCACGGCCGCTGTGGTCCTGACGCCCATGCCGGGCAGGGACGTCAGGAGGTGGAAAAGAGGGAGGGCCTCCAGCAGGGCGGCGATCTCCTGCTCGGCCTGACGCCGCTGGGTGTGGGCGGCGGCGAGCTGGGCGGCGAGCCCTGGCACGATCAGCGCGCTGGCCTCGGTGCCGGGAACCACGAGGGTCTGTTCGGCGAGGGCGTCGAAGATCTCGCTGGTGAGGTGGTGGGCCTTGCGCGAGCCATGGGCCTTGAGCAGGGCCTCGCAGCGGGTACGGCCGAGTTTCTTCAGTTTGGCCGGGGAACCGTGCCGCTGAAGGAGGGCCTGGATGTAGGGGTAGGCCAGGCGCGGGCCGACCACTCGTTCCAGGGAGGGGTGGATCTGGGAGAGCAGGCCGCGCAGCCGGTTGGTGGTGCGGTTGACCTCGCCGGCCAGGTCGTTGTCGTAGCCGGTGAGCATGGTCAGCTCGGCCAGCGTCTCGTCGTCACGGTCCACCGCGCGCAGGGTGTGCGGCATGGTGCGGGCGGTGTCCGCGATGACGAACGCGTCGCGGGCGTCGGTCTTGGCCTCGCCGGGGTAGAGGTCGGCGGCCCGGCGCATCGACAGGCCGGGCAGGTAGGCGACCCGGCAGCCCGACGCGCGGGCGGCGGCGATCGGCAGGGCGCCGATGTTGGCGACCTGGTCGACGACGACCAAGACAGTGCCGAACTTCGCGAAGCCCTGATCCGAGGCGTTCTCGTCCGAACGATCGACGCAACCGGCTATCTCATGGAAGCGGAAGAGGCGGTGGCCGCCGCCGCGTTGATTGCGGCGCAATGCCCGGAAGGCGACCCCGTCGAAACGCCCTACGGCCCGAAAACACCTATGCCCCTGTTCCCTTCCGACCCTCGCGCACTCGCCGATGAAGCCCTCGCCCGCATCGCCGACGACGAGGATGGGCCCAGCCTCAGACTGGGTCGACCCGGAGGACTGGAAGCAGTGGCGAGCCATACTCACGCGCCTTCGCGCAGTGCTTGCCCCGCCACCCCCTTCCATCGCTCTCTTCGACATCCAGCCGTAACGGAGCGTCACTCAGGAAGTTGAGCCAGGACCATCACTCGTGATTAAAGCCAGAAGGTACATGCGTCAAGCCGGTGTGTTACCAGGGGAGTTGACACAGGTCCAAGTCTGTCAGCCCATCACCAGCCATAGGGTACGACGGCCTCCTTCTCACCCGATCTGCCGCACTCCAGCTCACACACCCGCCAGCGTTGGCCGTCTGCGAGGGTGAGGCCGGCCCGGCCTGCCTCACGTGGCATGCCGTCAGACAAGGCGACGCGCCCGGACGGAGATCATGACCAGACTGATGTCCATGAAGGCCGGATCGTTGAAGGAGTCGATGCCCGCCTGCCACTCTTCCTGCGAGAGGAGTCCTGCGGAAATCAGAGGAGCGCGCATCTGTTTGATCATAAACGTCCAGTGGCGGTCACCCGCGCCCCCCTGCCCGCACTGCATTATCCGGGCGGAGACGGACAGGTCGGCCAGGCCGTTCCGCAGGGCCAGACCGGGCAGAGACCTCGACCACCGCAAGTCCGCGCCGTGCCTTCCCCAGAGAGTTCTGACGGCTCGGGTCATTTTGCTGAACTCCGGGTAGGGCGATTCGCGATCATCGATGATCACGGGTTCCTCGGTCACGAGCCATCCACCAGGAGCGAGCCACTGAGCGGCGCGCCGATAGATCTCCTCCCGCTGGGGGAGGTGAACGAGCAGCGCACGTGTGTGGATCAGGTCGAAGGACTGCGGAGCGAAGTCACACTCAGCGACATCCTGCTCACTGATCGTGAGGTTGCGGAAGGCCCCCTGGTCGAGGAAGCGGGTGTCCAGGTCGACGGCGGTGGTGCGCCCCTCAGGGCACATCCCGGCGAGCCAGTACGCGATCGATCCGGCGCCTGCCCCCAGCTCCAGACAGCGCCAGTCCGGCTGCACCGTGCAGTCGGAGAGCATGCCAATGGTCTCGGGATCCAGCGCGTCCTCCAGGCGGCGAAGCCTCTCGAGTTCGCTGTGCACCTGATGACCGATCGAACTCTCGTTGTACCCGTACGCGGGGCTTTGCAGCTGGTTGCTGGTCATCATTCAGTGCTCCTTGCGTCTCGCTGCAGTCGGGGTATGGCAATGCAGAAGTCATCTGATTTGATGAGTCTGCGGTAGCAGATGAGGGTGCAGGCGCTCGGCCCTGCGTCAGCTCCTGAGCGCGGAGAAGACGAGAGCCGGCAAGCGCCTTGCCTGCGGTGCGGCGACGAAGCGGGTGAGTCGTTCAAGAGTCGCGCGCCCGGTGCGACTCGTGGCGAAGTACGGCGGGCGAGGTGAGAGCGACGGAGAACCGGCGAAGAGGCCACGTGGGGCCGGTGCGAAGGGTGCGCGGAGCACGGTCTTCTCAATCTCTCCCAGCATGAAGGCGTTGTGCACGAATCCGGTGCCGCTGCCGACTGCCTGTCGGGTGTGGCCGGGGTAGGCGCCCCAAGGGGTGTAACCAAGTAGGAACCCCACCCCTGGCCAGCAGTTGATGCCCAGGGTCCCGTAGCGCAGCGCGGCGACGGCGTCCCGGACGGCGGGGTATGCGGCCTTTTCCGTCCGTGGGTGGACGAGGACTGTGGCGCCCAGCGTCCCGGGCAAAACATCGTTGGCGAAGTCGATCGCGCGGCGGAGAAACTCGCGCGGACTGTCGCCAGGAAGCTCGACCACCCCCAGGGCGCCGGCGAAGATCTCGGCCGTGATGAGCGGATCGTTCTGGTCGTGCAGTTCCGATACCAGGACGAGGCCTGTGGTACCGAGGATCTCGGCCTCCGGGTGGCGGGCCAGGACTTCCGCCAGCCGGTTCTCGGTGCCGGGGTAGTAGCCGGCACGCGTCGGAAGCGCACGTGCGAGAAGGCGGATCTCGTCCAGCAGCCGCTGGGATCCGGTCCAGCCGGACGGCACGATGAGAACCTGACTGGCGACGCAGTTGTGGCCCGAGTTGTTCATCTTGCTGGTGACGATGTGCTCGGCCTGGAAACGGAAGTCTGCGTCACTCCAGTCTCCGGGTACGACGATGACGGGGCTGACTCCGCCCAGTTCGCTGGTGAAAGGCTTGGTGACCAAGGGAGTGTCTTCGCGGCGCCGCTGCTCGGCCAAGCCGTCGGTGCCCCACACAATGGCGTCGTGAGTGCGGTCGCTTCCTGTCACGTGAATGGAGTCCACACCCGGATGTGTGGTGAGGTACGCGCCCTCCGCCTCGCCTCCGTCGACGAACCGCAGCCAGTCGCGCTCGACGAACTCGCTGAAGATGCGCTCGAGGTGGGGCCGAAGGTAGGCGTTGACCGGGTGTGTCTTCGCCACGGCGACCTGGCCAACGGTGTAGAGCTTGTGGAGAACGTCGAGCGCGGTGATGGAGGCGACATTGCCGCCTCCGAGTACCAGTGCGACGCCAGGCGGGCTCGCAGCGCCACGGTATTCCTTTGCCGCGCCAGCCCGAACACTCTCGGGCGTGGCGCCCTCCTGCATCTGTACCTCGGCACGATGCCCGTTGAGCAGGATCCGGTCCCACCCCGTGGCGGGGAAGACGTCGACCGCGACGCGTCCGTCACGGATGCGCACCGCGTGGGACTCCACCGGGTCCCTTCCCTTTGCTATACGACGCAGCACCTCAAGGCGGGCATTGACGCCCTGGAGCAGGGCCCAAGGGCCGCCGGCCCAGTCCTCGGCCGCCCACGGGGAGTCCGGGGCGTAGCCCTTCGCGCGGGCTGCCGCCGCGACCATGTCCGAGGCCACACTGAGGATCCTCGGTACGAGTCGTTCGAGCAGGGCGATGCGTTCCTCGAGCGGAGTGGCAGCCCATGAAGGGGCGTGTCGCCGCAGTGCGTCCACGGCCTCGTCCATGACTGCCGTGCCCGGAACAATCCTATCCACGACAGGTCGCCTCCCGAGCGCACACCCGTTTTCCCAAATACCCATTCTCGGCCGGAGTTCGCACGGGGAGCAGTATCATTTCCCCTCCTTGCACAACGTGTCCAGGAATTCCTGGATCTCTCTGCTCAATTCTTCCGGGCATTCGAGAGGCAGGAGATGGCCGGCGCGAGGGATCACGGCCAACCGGGCGGAAGGGAGCTCTTCGGAGAGTAGCCTCATGTATTCACGCGAAGCTATTCTGTCACCCTCCCCTGCCGCTATCAGGACCGGAACCCTCCTCATGGCGGCGAGATTCGGCAGCGAGAACCTGGAGAGCAGTCCGAGCATGACGCTCAGCGTGTACGGCGGAGTGCTCGAAAGCATGGTCGAGAACTTGTATCGAGCACCCCTGGAAGCGCCAGCCCCGTAGAGGGGCCACCGCCAAGTACTGATCACCCTTATTGCCTTCATCGCACCGCGTGCCGTCAATCGACCAAAATATCCGCGGCGCTCATTCCTCAGAGCGATGCTGGGCAGAGAAAGCAGAGCCCGTTCCAGGAGGCGTCCTGGATACCCGCTCACCGAGCAGCGGAGATCCAGGCGGGATGCACTGACCAGGACCACGCCGACGATCTCCGACTCCGAACCGAACAGTGTCGACTCAAGAGCGGCAAGCCTGAGGATGGCGGCACCTCCGGCCGAGTGTCCGACGAGAACGACAGGCCCCGGCACGGGGGAACTCCGGACGATGGCACCGAGATCTCCCGCGAGCCGATCGAGTGTGAGCTCCTCGTTTCCCAATGGGGTTTTCCCGTGTCCCCGTTGGTCATAGGCGTATGACTCGTACCGGGAAAGGAGACCGCGGACTTCACCCCAGTACGCCCCGTCAGCGCCCAGTCCATGAACGAAGAGCAGGGAAGGTTTCGGAGTCATGAGCCGCGCTCGCTTCCTGACCCGGATTTGCTGGATGCGCCGCACTGCCGGATGTCGAAGTGTGAAAGATGAATCCGTGACAGCATTTTATGATGCATTCTCACCGTCCAGGGCCAGACCATCAGACCCCCCTGGGAATCGTGGTACCAGGATGTACACCCGGACGAGAAGGCCGTACCCGGCATGCCACTCCGCAGAAGTTCGTTGAATTTGTCCGAGGCTTCCTGGGTGGGTGACATCTCCGCAACGGCACCGGATTTGAAGAGTTCGATCCAGCGAAGGACGTAATCTGACTGCGTCTCGGCGATGCGCATGACCGACTCGCTTGAGAACGGACTGTTCGGGCCGACGAGCATGAAGAAATTCGGAAAGCCCGGCAGTGCGACCGTCCGATAGGCCTTGGGGCCGTCGGACCAGAAATCTTCAAGTGTTCTTCCGGATTTTCCTACGATTTCCATCGAACGCATGAAGGTATCTGCACGGAACCCCGTGGCGAAAACGATGACATCTGTTTCCCTTTCTACACCGTCACGGGTCAAGATCCCCCGTTCCGTGATTCTTTCGATCTCCTCACCGATTACTGTGACGTTGCCCTGCTGCACGACCCGGTAGAACCCGGAAGCCGCCACCAACCGCTTGCACATTGGGTTGTCCGGAGGTGTGAGAAGTCGCCGCAGCTCCTTGGAACGAACCCGTCTGAGAGAAAGTCGACAGACCCCCGCGATCAGTCTGCGCTGCCACCCCGCTCTGACCACTGCCGCACTTATCGTCCCTTGGAAGACCACCCGCCAGAAGCGATCTGCGAGCCGGCTGAAGCCCGGCACCACGCGATGAAGTGTCTTCGCGATCGCGGTGTACCGTTGCGCGGGCTTCGGGAAGACCCACTGCGCGGTGCGCTGGAACAGATAGAGGTGCTCGGTCTCCGCGGCAAGTGCGCAGGTCATCTGCGTCCCTGTCGCCCCCGTGCCGATGATCGCGACGCGCTTCCCTCGTGTGTCCACCCCGCTTTCCCATTGAGCGGAGTGCATCATGACCCCCCGGTAGGCGCTCCTCCCCTCCAACTCGGGCAGGGCTGGCTGCACGAGCAGCCCTGTGGCACATATCAGGAAGTCCCAACGCGACTCCTCGCCCCGGGAAGTCATTACTCTCCACTCCCCCGCGGTAAACCGGGCCTCTACCACCTCCTCCCCCAGTCTCAGATGAGGGCCGACTCCGTACATTTCCACCACACTATTGAGGTATGAGAGGATCTCATTTCCTCGGGCGAAATAGGAATTCCAGTCAGGGTTCGGCGCGAACGAGAAGGAGTAGATCCTGCTCGGGACGTCACATGAAACACCCGGATAGACGTTTTCTCGCCACACTCCCCCCACGGACTTTCCTCTGTCGTAGACGACAAAGTCGTCGATTCCGGCTTGCTTGAGCTTGACCGCGAGGCAGATCCCGGAGACCCCGGCGCCGATGATCGCAATCCGAACCTTTCGCCGACCTCTCGTCACTTTCGCCCTCCAACGTCGTGCGCTGACGCCGTCAGTGATGTCGACAGCAGCTCCCGAGTCTGCTCCAGCACGGTTTGACGAGTCGCCTGCCGGATTCCGAACCACTGGGCGGCCTCACGAATATGGGGGTGCGGCTCGAACAGCAGTGACAATCCGGCGCGGTTCAGCACCTCGATGTCCGGCCAGGAGTTTCCCAGCGCGTACGCGACACTCCAGTCCACCGTCCTGGGCTGCACCGACTGCTCCAGTACAGCCCTTTTACCTCCCGGCAGCGCAGGCGCCAGTTCGATATGGCCGGTGTACTGGCCCTCGGCGCGGACGAGTCGAGTTCCGCTCCCGGCATGGACGCCGAGGTCCCGGGCGACCAGACGCACGATCTCGTCCGGACTCCCGGAGACGAGAAGCGTGCGATACCCGGCCAGATGGAGTGTGTCGATCAGTGGCTTCGTATGGGGGTAGACGGATATCTTCTCGCGCTGCCATACCTCCTCCGCCAGGTCCTTTATCGCCGACTCGGGCAGGCCGGCCAGCGTCTGAGCGTATTTTTCATAGAGCGCGTACATGCCCGTGACGGAGCTCCGGGCCTCCTGGTAAAGTCGGCCGAGGTCCTTCATCGCCGCAGGGTTTATGAGCTTCGTGGCACGTTGGGATCCGAGCATGGCCATCCCCAGCGTGGTGGGCGTGAGTGTGCCGTCCATATCCAGTAGCGCGATCTTCATCAGAGCTCCCGTCTCCCGGTGCGCTGGTCCCTCACCATCGAATAGTCACGCCTCGACTCACCGCTGAGCTGGGCGAGCCGCCTCAGCTTTTCCGGCGCGAGCGTGTGAAAGGCCGCGACGTACGGCACGTAGGCGGGGACGTTCACCACAGGACGTGGTCGAACCAGGGACTTGGCGATACTCCGTGCGACCTGCTCCGGTGTCGCTGCCGGAAAGATGTCGCTGAGCCGCGACATTCTCCGGGAGGACACGTGACGGAAAAAATTCGTACCAGCCACCGCTCCGGGGCGCACGAGCGTCACATCGACGGGGGTAGAGGCAAGTTCCAGGCGCAGTATCTGGCTGTACGCCTCCGCTGCTGCCTTGGCCGCGGCGTAGGCTGCAGCGGGGCCGCGGACGAAGACGCTCCCTGCCAGCGATCCCATCGTGATGATCTGCCCGCCTCCGCCGGCAAGCATCAAAGGGACCACCGCGCGGGTCGCGTGCACCATGGCGTCAAAGCTGGTCCGCATGGTGCGTTCGATGTCGTCATCACTCATGTCGGCGTCGTCTACCCAGCGGCTGTACGCCGCATTGTTCACGAGTACGTCAACACGCCCATGATGGCTGTGCGAAGCGGATATCCATGCCTCCAGGGCGTGCCGGTCGGTTACGTCCACCTGCTCGAAGTGGAAGGATCCGGACGATTCCATGGAGCGCGCGGCCTCGATGTCACTCCTCGATATGTCACAGACGTGGACCATCGCGCCATGCTCGGCCAGCAGGCGCGCCACGGCCCAACCGATGCCTTGGGCACCTCCGGTGACGAGGCAGGCCGCGCCGGTCAGGCGGTCACGCAGGGTCTTGTTCAGCCGGGTTGTCATCTCCGCTCCTTCAGTCGGACCTTGGCGACGGGCGGCCAGGTTCCGGGCAACCGCTGTCCTGCCTGCTGGTAGTTGTGGCTCGACCCGGTCATCGATCGGAGACGGGGCCGGTACGGGACGTCGGCTCCGCGAAGAGGTTTGGCATGTGCTTGACGATCTTTCTGACCTGGACGGCACTTGTCAAGTAAAATGAGATGTTAATTACGCTATGGGCGATTTAGGCCTAGTTGTAATCGTTTGGTGGGGCCGTTGATCCGGACCTAGAGGGCCATCTCGGGTGGTTTCGACCGTCGGGCACAGCGCTCCGAGTGGCGTTCGCAACCCTCGGCGAGGGCGACAGCCCGCTGGTCCCTCACTTCGTAGGCGGTACCGAAGTGGACCGAGGCGGGGGCGTGCAGGCCGATCCCGGAGTGCCGGTGCTCGTGGTTGTCGTAGCTGATGAACCCGTCCGTCCACTGCCCGGCGTGGGTCAGGGAGTCGAAACGTTCGAGGTAGTCGGCGTCGCACGTCGTGGTGCGGAACCGCTTCCGCCGAACCGCTTGTCGTTGCTCACCCTGGGGCGGGAAGAACAGCTCCTGGTGACACCGAGTTCGGTCGGCAACTGGGAGACCTTCTTGCTGGTCACGGAGGTGCCGCGGCCCGCGTGGACGGTGCTGGGCACGATGCCGTTGCGCTCGATGGTCTCGCGGATCAACTCCTCGGCCTGTTCGGCGGTTTCGGCGCGTTCGACCGTGTGACCGACGATGCAGCGGCTGAAGATGTCGGTGATCACGTAGGCGTGGAACCAGATGCCCTTGGCCAGACCGGGCGGCCGGGTGATGTCCCAGGTGAACACCTGAGAGGGCGTTGTCGCGTTAACTGACCGGCCTGGGGTGATCTCGGAGTTGGTCGTGCCGGGGAGGGGTTCGCTCGTGTCGTCCGCGTGGCCGTCGTACAGGGGCCACCGGTACCCGGTGGAGGTGATCGCGCACGCGGTATGGCTGTACTTCCGCTTCCCGTTGTCACTCCGTGAGGTCGAGGAGCTGATGCTCGAGCGCGGCGTGATCGTTTCCTACGAGACAGTGCGCCGCTGGTGTCTGAAGTTAGGACAGGCCTATGCCGACGGACTGCGCCGCCGTCGGCCCCGGCCCGGGTGACAAGTGGCTCTACCTTCTTGCCCGGGTTGGTCCTCCCGTTCGTAGGGTGAGGGCACCCAGGGGAGCTGGGTGTGGCTGACAAGTGGCTGCCGTTCGTGG
>NZ_JBIAUE010000036.1:0-57159 GCF_042892615.1 Streptomyces sp. NPDC001750
CGCGTTGTCGCATCACCCGAGTACGTCCCGTACGAGGGCGATCCTCCGCCTTGCGACGCACCGCACCGGACGCCGCGAGCCACCCGGCAAACCTTCCCGGTCACAGCACTAGGAAGATCTGCCTGTGCACAGAGAGCAGCACCGACGGCCGGGGACCTGCCGCGATTGAGCGTGAGCCATGGAATCGGAGCCGGGCCCGCACTCGTCTGTCATGAGGATGTCCGCGGGTTCTGCCGCTGACGTTGTGGTGGGAAACGACACCCGCGCCCCGCCGAACCGGCCGGAGCACCGGGTCCGGCCGCGAGGTACCGTCGACCGGGTGCTGGAAAGACTGGAGATCGAGAGCTTCCTGATACTCGCCGACGAGCTGCACTTCGGCCGCACGGCCGAGCGGCTGCACGTCTCGCGCGCCAGGGTCAGCCAGACGATCCGGAGCCTGGAGCGCCGCATCGGCGCTCCCCTCTTCGAACGGACCAGCCGCACCGTGCGCCTCACCCCTCTCGGCCGTCGGCTGCACAAGGAGGTGGAGCCCGGTTACCGGCGTGTCGAACAGGGCGTGGCACGGGCACAGGCCGAGGCGCGGGGCTTCGCGGGCGTGCTGCCGGTCGGATATCTGGGAAGCGCGACCGGCGAGTTCGTGATGGATGTGGCACGGACCTTCGGCCGCATCCATCCGGACATGGAGGTGCAGATCCACGAGACCCAGCTCAGCGACCTGCTCGGCCCGCTCCGCACCGGCCGGGTGGACGTCCTGGTCACCCACTTCCCGGTCGCGGAAGCTGACCTGACCCGCGGCCCGGTCGTGCTCCGGGTGCCCCGGATGCTCGCGGTCCCGGCCAATCATACGCTCGCCAAGCGGCAGTCGGTGTCCCTGGAGGATCTGGCGCGGGGCCGGGTGTTCGCGTGCTCCGGCGATGTACCGGACTACTGGCAGGAGCACCTGGCGCCGCCGCACACTCCGAGCGGGCAGCCGGTGCGGCGGGGCAGGTCGGCGGCGACGATGCAGGAGACCCTCGCCATGGTCGGCGCCGGGCAGGGGATCTCCCCCGTCGGTGCCGATGTCGCGGTGCACTACACACCGAGAGGTGTGGTGTATGTGCCATTCAGCGATGCGGAGCCGGTGGAGTACGGGCTGGTGTGGCGTACGGCGGGCGAGACCGCGCGGGTGCGGGCCTTCGTCGAGGCGGCCGCGGAGCTGGCGGCCGAACTGGGGACCGCCGGGCCCGAGGCCGCCGGACAGAAGACCGGCGGACTGAAGATCACGGAGAGCCAGGAGCCCCACGCACCGAACACCCCGGGCCCCATGCCCGCGCCCGCGTCCGCGGCCGATCGGTAAGCCGGGCTTACCGATCGTTGCACAGACAGGCGCTGTTCCGGGCGGGAAGCGGCGCGAGCCTGAATGGCGTGACAAACGATCTCGCAGCCGCCCCGCTCCGTACCCGAGCGTCCGGCACCCGTCCTCGAAGAGCAGGCACAGCCTCTCTCTCGGCCCTCGCACTCGGAGCTTTCGCCGTCGGCACCACGGAGGTGGTCATCGCCGGACTGCTCCCCGAAGTGGCGACGGACTTCGGCGTCTCGCTGCCCACGGCTGGCCTGCTCGTGTCCGGCTATGCCGTGGGCATGGTGGTGGGCGCCCCACTGCTCACGGTCCTGGGCGCGAGACTCCCCCGCAAGCATCTGCTTCTCTGGCTGGTCGGCCTGTTCACCTCGGCCGGTCTGCTCAGCGCACTGGCCCCGGGATATGAAGTACTGCTCGTCGGGCGGGTGTTGTCGGCCCTCGCCGGAGGCGCCTATGTGGGGACCGCCGCGATCGTGGCGGCGGGCCTCGTCGCACCGGAGCGCAAGGCGAGTGCCATCGCCACGGTCTTCATGGGGCTGAGCCTCGCCAATGTGCTCGGCGTCCCCGGCGGCACCGCGCTGGGTCAGTCGCTCGGGTGGCGGGCCGCGTTCTGGGGGGTGACCGCTATCGGCGCAGTGCTACTGACCGCGATCGCGGCGCTGGTCCCGCCGATGCCCCGAGAGCGGGGCACGGGCTTCGGCCGGGAGCTGGCGGTCTTCCGGCGCGGCCGGGTCTGGCTCGCCCTGGCGGCGACCGCCTTCGGCTGGGCGCCCTACCTCACCGTCCTCACGTACATCACCCCCCTGCTCACCGAGGTCACCGGTTTTGAGGACCGTACGGTCCCACTCATGCTGGTCCTGATCGGCATCGGAATGGTCGTGGGCACCCCGCTGGCCGGGCGGCTCGCGGACCGGGCACTGCTGCCGACGCTGTACGGGGCGCTCGCCGGAATCACTGTCGTCTCCGCGTTCCTGATCCTCGCCGTGCAGAGCAAGCCCGCCGCGATCGTCGGTTTCCTGCTCTTCGGCCTGGTGGGGGCCGCAGTGATCCCGCCCTCTCAGACGCGGGTCCTGGAGGCGGCCCAGGGTGCCGACAACCTCGCGTCGGCGGCCAATGTCTCGGCGTTCAACATCGGCAACGCGGGCGGCCCCCTGCTGGCGGGCGCGGCGCTCTCGGCGGGCCGGGGCTACACGTCGTCGCTGTGGATCGCGGCAGCCCTGGGTGCGACCGGCCTGGCCCTCGCGCTCGCCACGACGGCGCTGCACCGCCGCACGCACTGACAACGCCACCCGAACCCCGCCCGCGCCCGGGACCTCCGTCGGCATGATCCGTGAGCCGCACATCGGCGACGGCCCGGACCGTCGCCGTCTCGCGTTCCTACAACGGGTGCCGACCCGTTCCGGGGCGTGGCGGGGGGGGCCGTGGGAATGAAGTGCCGGCAGAAGGGCCGGAGTCGCTGGACGCGATGCGGGCCGCCCGCCGCGCCGGGGTCGAGAACGCCATCCTGCCCGACGCCCCCTGTACAGCGCGGAGTTCACCGGCCCCGCGCTCCTCCATGAGGGGACGTCGGTCGGAGCCCTGCTCAGCTGTCGAACCAGACGACGAGTCCGAGAACCCCTCGTTCCCGTGCAGGCCCGCGAGAGCGCGCATGACTGTCCGGACGGGGCATCCACTGCCCGTCCGGACGCCCGATGTCTTTGCCTCTGAGGCGGCCTACCCGAAATAGCCGATCGCCGTTGAGCCATTCGGCGCGGCCCGTTCGCGTGCTTCGCGGACGGCGCGAGCGTGTCGGGCCCCGCTCCCCCGCTGCCGCCCCGCTCCCCCGCTGCCGCCCCGCTCCTCCCACGCGTCCCGGCGCGACTCGCGCAGCCGCTGCTACAAGCCCTCCGGCAGCACCGCGCTGTGCTGGACGCTGCGTACACGAGATGCCGATTGCCGATCCGGGCGCTCGCCGGGTCCGTCCCCGGCGCCACACGTCCACGTACTGGCGGAGCGTCCCGTCCTGCCTCTGCTGCCGGAAGAAACGGTCAACCGGCATCTCACGAAGCGCAACGGGACTGGTCGTTCCGAGGGTGGCGGTCGTCACCGCCACCCACTGTCCGGCCCAGGATCATATCGGGCCCAGCACCTCTCGGGGTACGGCTGCCAGCTCAAGGGTTTCGAGCACGGTGAGCAGTTGCCGCTCCTCGTAGCGGAAGTGGTTCTCCATGATCGCGGCGATGCCTTCGAGGTGCTGGTCAAGCTCCTCAGACGGCGCGGCCCGGTCGACCGCAGCACGGAGGCTGCCGAGGAGATGGGCGATCACCGAGTGATCCTGCTCGAGCGAGCGCAGCACCGGGCGCAGCTCCGGGTGCGCGGCTGCGATGGCCGGGAACAGGGTACGGTCTTCGCCCCGGTGGTGGCCGTCGAGAGCCGTGCAGAAGCCGTGGCAATACAGCAGCAGTTCACGGGTGGCCGCCTCACCGGGGATGCCGTCGACGAGGGAAGCACGGGTCACGGACAGCGCTTCCCGTAGTCGGTGGTGCACCCGACGGAGTTCTTGGCTCCAGGCGACGAGCCTGGTCGTCTCGCGCTCAGTCACGCGAGAGCGAAGGGTGCGACGAGTACATCGTCGGCCTCCTTCGGTCCGGCGCCTCCATGCCTGACACGATCTGCCACCGGCACGCGACGCTTCCCACACACTACCGCGCCTGTTGCCCCGTCGGTGCGGCTGCCACCCGGTTCACGCGGCCCGCCTCACGCGCCGAGCCCCGTCGCCCTCGGTACCCCAACCGTCCCGCTCCCGAACAGATGACGACGAGGGTCGGATACCGACGGTGACACTCCCGAAATGCGGGGGCCACCGCGTGCATGAATAGGGCGCATGCTCTTCGACTTCACGCACGACCACGACGGTGAACGGCTCAGCGGTGTGTACGGCGGTGATCCCTCCGGGGTCACTGCCGTGGTGCTGCACGGCGCAGGCCCCAGCAGCACGGAGCGACTGCTGCCGCTGGTACGGGAGTTCGTGGTCCACGGCTATCGAGGGATCGCCTCATAGATGGCCGAACGGCTCTCCCCCACGGCCGCTCGGTCGGCGCCTCGCACCTCCTGTCAGCCAGACACGGCGACGGGCCGGGCCGCGAGGCCGGACGGCGGTACGAGGCGGGCGGAGAAGGTGGTCGACGGCCGGCGGCACGAAGCAGCTCGGCCGGTCGACGACCCTGCACAAAACCCCGGCACCAGACCCGCGACTGCCCCAGCACCGGCACAGAGGCGCGGGCGAGGGGCGCATGCGATTTCGGGTCGTCCGACGGCGGTGTCGCGTCGGCGGTCGTGCGGTCGCGGCGGTTGCCCCGTGCGCGCCCCGTCCGTTGTCCGGGCAGCCGGTCGGCGCTGCCCCGTTATACCTGGCCTGGCCGGTCCCCCCTCGCGTATGCAGGAGGAGTCGAACCTCCCGCGCCGGAAGGGGCTCCCTTGCGCGACCACGAGAACGTCGGGAAGACCGGAGTCGAGGGCACCCGCAAGGTGGGCCGCAGCCCCGAGACCGCGTCACACCCTCAGCAGCCGGGACTCCTCCCTCTCCAGGCCACCATGGGGAACGCCGCCGTGGTCCAGATGCTCCGTCAGGCCGGGCACCACTGGGCCGAGGAGGAGCGCCGGCACTCCGCCGAATGCGGCCACGACCGGGACGGACAGCCCGCCGTGCAACGCTCCGCCGTCCGTGACGTCCTGCGCTCCCCGGGCCGTCCCCTCGACAGCGGGACACGCGCGGACATGGAAGCCCGTTTCGGCGCGGACTTCTCCGACGTCCGCATCCACAACGACAGCGCCGCGAAGGCATCCGCCGCCGAAGTCGGTGCCCGCGCCTACACCTCGGGCAGCCATGTCGTCATCGGCGACGGTGGCGGCGACAGGCACACCCTCGCCCACGAACTCACCCACGTCATCCAGCAGCGGCAGGGCCCCGTCGCCGGTACGGACAACGGGGCGGGCCTGCGGGTCTCCGATCCCTCGGACCGCTTCGAGCGGGAGGCCGAGGCGAACGCGCGCCGCGTGATGACAGGGCACCCCGGAGCACAGCGGGACGGCGAAGCCGTCCGGAAGCCTGCCGCGGCGGGGTCGGACACCCCCGCGAGAGCGTCGCTGCAGCGTGCGAAACTCAACATCCGCCCGAAGGACACCGCGAAACACAAGGCGGGCACCATCAGTGGTGTCTCGGACTGGGGCAACCGCCCACCCTCCAACCTGAGAGGACATCAGGGTCAGCACCGCACGGCGTTCGTCGTTTTCAAAAATGCGGTGAAAAACCGAGTCGTGGACCGCACCCCGGCCGATGCGGCGCAAGCGCTCATAGGGTTGATCGAAGAATATCGCGCACTTCCGGGCATGAGGCAGAAAAATGCCCAGTATCTCCATGACTACTTCAAGAGTTGTGCGGACGATTTGGAAAAGGCGGGTAAATCGAACGACGTGAAACTGATCGGTGAGCTGATCGATCAGATACTGGGGGCGCGTAACCAGGTGCCCGGAACGGCTGAGCACGGGGAGGGCGGAGGGCATGGTGAGGCCGACAGTTCAGGGGTCGTCCAAACTGTCGAGGAGGCCCTGCGTGCCGGCGAGTGGGATGGCGAATGGAAAGAGGAAGTCGTGGCGGGTCAGATGTGCCACAATCTGTGGCGCCTGCTTGACTACGATCCCAATTCGCCGGGCAGTGACGAGGAGAAACGGAAGAAGATCCAAACCGCATTGCTGACTCATTACCAGTCGGTGAGTTCCGCTTATCCGCATGTTTGGAACTGGCTCACCAATAAGGGGTATTATTTGAGTGAATACCTTTTGGAGCATCGCCTGGAATCCGGAATGCCGCTCACTAAACTCTCCGACGCGGAATTCGTTACGGCGGTCACGTTCGTTCACGAAAATCTTTGAACCCCCGCCGATCGGAGACGGTTCGGGCACGGGGCCGGGAGTACGACCGGAACGCGGTGCACCGGGTCGCGGCACGGCAGGGGCGGTGACCAGACCTCCAGGAACACGACGCACACGCCGCGGGACCGGCCGCAGGGCGCAGCCGCGGGGCGCGGCGGTCGACGGGCAGGGCCGCGGACTGCGGCGGGGGCGGGCGGGCAGTCGACGGGCGGGTGGGCGGCGGCCCTGGTCTCGGCCCCAGACCCGCGGCTGCCCCGGCTCCGGCAGGGCAGCGCAGCTCGTCGGCCAGCTCATCGAAGCCGTCCAGCACCGGGAGTACGCGGCCGGTGTCGACCAGCGCGCAGGCCAGGCTCCCTCCACCGGGGGCGCGGGCGGCAAGAAAGGGATGATCGTGTATCAGCTGGCCGACCAGTCAGTCGCTCAGCGACTGACTGGTGGGGCCCCCAGGCACCGATACTGAAGATGACCGGAACAGGTTCCGTGGGTTCGAGTCCTGCCAGCTGTTCGAGGACGAAGCGCCGTGCCAGGGTCGTCTTCCCAGAGCCGGGCCTGCCCAGGGTTACCAGCCTCCTCGATGGGATACGCCGGTAGATCTCGACGATGTCAACCGGTAGGCCGGACAGGTCAAGCGGCGTGGCCGTGGTGTCCGCGCCGAGTTGACGGATCGCGGACCAGTGGTCGGTCAGTCCATCGGAGGCTGCCCGCAAGGCGACCGGCATCGGAATCGGATCCTGAATGCGTCGCCGTGCTTCCTCGCCCTGCCAACGGGCAGCCACCGCTCTCGCGAGATGCCCGCCCCTCCCGCACGTCGCGCCGACGGCGTGCCTGGGCTTTAGGCCGCGACCCTCTCCACGAGAAACTGCAGCCGTTCATCCACGGTGGCCCAGGCGTGGCCGTTGAGTTCGTCCAGAGCGTCTGCGGCCGTGGCGATGAGCCCGCCGAGGCGCGCCTCCACGTCGTCCCACGTGTGCGTTGCCTCGGCCTCGCGCGGGCCGGTGCCCAGCGCCCCGTACACGGTGGTGGCGATCTCCCCCATGTCCTCGCTGATCGCGAGGACCCGTAGGAGGCGGATGTCTCCGGTCGCCGTCTTCTTCTCCGGCGCGCGGTTCTGGAGCTGCATCTCCACCACGGCCGCGGCGTCCGCGCTCACGGTGTCCAGGGCGACTGCGGCCGTCACGATGACGTCCGCGAGTTCCTTCTCCACGTCGCCCCACCCATGTGATGCGCCCTTGCGCGGGTTGGCGCCGAGCGCCCCGTGCAGGGCCTCCGCGACCTCCCCCAGCTCTTCGCTGATCTTGAGCACGCGCAGGAGCCGGGTGTCCTCCACCAATGTCGGGGCCGCGTCCGTATCGAGCCACTTTCGCAGACGCGTCACGTGGTCCCAGGTGTCAACTCTCATACCGGTCCTCCTCGGGCGGGGTCGTGCAGGGTCAGCAACAGGCGGCGCGGCTGTCCTGCCGCGCTGTGAGTTGGGCGATGGCTTCGGCGCTGTAGCCGTAGAACCGCCCGCGAATCGCGTCGTCCAGGTCAGGGGAAGCCGGGCCGGCCGCCGACGAGGACGTCGAGGTACGCGTACCTGTCGACGAGGACGGCCACGCTTGCCGCCGTGAGCGACGGGTTTTCCAGCCGCTCCCGGTAGTACGCGGTCTCTCGCTTGTTTGCCTCGGCCGGAATGCCGCCAACGGTTGGTTCATGCCACCTCCTTAATGGGCGGTTCATGAGCCTTTGAGTGGTTGTGCTGTCGCCTGATGGTGTGTGTGTGTGGCGGTGGGACGGAATCTGCCGGTCCGCTGTTGTTGATCTGGTGATGTGTCCGGGTGAGTGAACGCAAGCCGTATCCGAGTGTCTTCTAAGCTCACACACCCCGCGCACCCCGTGCACCGACTTGACTCGCCGGCGGCGGTCCGGTCGCTGGAGGCTCGAACGGACTGCTACCCGTCCCGCCAGGCACCCACGGTCCAGAAGACCGCGGAGCCCGTCCACACGATGGCGAACACCCAGACCACGGGGTGGCCGCCGAACAGTGCCATGGAGCCGAGCCAGCCGACCCCAACAGCCACGGACAGCAAGCCGAAGTTAGGGAAGGCGAAGAGGCCGGAGAGCCGCCCGCTCAGCAATGCCCATGCGCCGCCCGCCAGGATCAGGCAGCCCAGCGCGAGCCACGGGAGAACCGCCTGCTGCGAGGAGGGCGCGTAGGAGTCGATGTGGCCGCGAACCCTCAGCTCCACGACGTCCCCCTGCCACAGCCGGACTTCGGCGTGGTCACCCTCCCTGGCGTCGTCGTACGTCACCGACCCCACGCCCAACCAGGTTGTACCCCCTGGCCGTTGGACCTTCAGGTCGTGGTACGTCGTGCAGGTCGTACCGCCGCCTCCTCCGCCTGCGGTGGTCACCCCGCCAGCCGTTACACTGCCGATGGCGCCGCCGGCGGTGTTCATACCGCCTCCGGCCGTGATGCCGCCGGTGGTGATGCCTCCCGTCGTGCCGCCGCTCGTGCCGTTGGACGTGCAGCGCTCACCCGTCCGCCGGTCGAGCACCGTGCCCGCCTCACGCCGCACGCACAGTTCCCCCTCATCCCCGTCCCCGCTCCGGCCCCCGCCCTGGCAGACCGGTGCGTCGCGGTACTCCATGGTCGCTCCGTAGCCTTCAGCGACCTGCTGACCGCAGAGCAGGACTCCCCATCCGGCCGCGAGGACGAGCAGCCCCCGTAACCAGTGGGGCAGCCGCCCGCGGTACCAAACGTTGCCGTACCCCCTGCTTTTCACCCAGCTGTAATCCCCGTTCGACTGAGTTCTCATGCGCCGACCCCGCCACGGAATGTCATACAAGAGCCAGAACGGGCGGGTTGGAATTCCAACCCGCCACTGTCGGAGCGCCGGGCGACAGGTCCAGCCGCCGCGGAGCTTCATGCTGGGATCGATGGTGTAGCCGTCGCCGGGGGTGGTGAGGTAAAAGCTGTAGTGGGTGATTCACGAGTTTTTGAGTGGTTCTGCTGTCGCCTGATGGTGGGGCGGAATCCGCTGGTCCGCTGCTGTTGATCTGGTGATGTGACCGGGTGAATGAACGCAAGCCGTATCCGAGTGACTTATCGGACGAGCAGTGGTTGCTGATCGAGGCGGTGATCCCCGCGTGGAAGGCACGGCATCGGTCGGTCAGCGGCCATCAGGGCGCCTACGACATGCGGGAGATCGTGAACGCGATCCTGTACCGGGGGCGGACCGGCTGTCAGTGGGCCTACCTTCCGCATGACCTGCCGCAGAAGAGCGCGACCTACTACTACTTCGCCGCGTGGCGGGACGACGGGACGGACAAAGTCATCCATGAACTCCTGCGGTGCCAGGTCCGGGAACGGGCCCGGCGATTACAGTAATAGGCTCCTCGCCAGGTGTGTGTCGTCCCGTCCGTTATGCGCTTGGCCAGGTTGTCGATCGAGGCGACGTGGATCACGGCTTCGGAGCTGGCGGTGCGGGTCTCGTAGCCGCGGGCGAGACGTCGATGCATCGTGATCCAACCGATGCTCCGCTCCACTGCCCAGCGCCTTTTGACGACGTGGAAGCCGGGAACTCCGGGGTTTCTGTTGACGACTTCGACGTCGATTCCGAGCTGTGCGCCGTGCTCGACGACGGCGTTCTTGAAGCCGAGCCGGTGAACGTCAGAACCTGGTACGAGAAGCCGAGCGGTGGCACCATTTCGGCAAAGCTTGAATTCAACTGCGCCGGAACGAACACCTGGGGGTTCCCAGTTCAGCCGGTCCTCAGGGACCACCAAGAGCGCCTCGTGGGACCGCAACTGGTCGACTGCTACTCCACGAACGGGTTGCTGGCGGTGACCGGGCAGGGAACGTTCCAGACCCCGTCCGGCACCTGCTCACACTGCCCCATTCTGCCCTGTCCCTGCGGTCATACGGGGGCGGGGACAGGGCACTCCCGTCGAAGGCGTTGCGCACCAATGCTGCAAGCTGTTTTCAGCGGTCGAGGCGAGTTCATCCTGATCGCCGCCGTTGTCGTGATCGTTGTGGGCCTGCTGGGCTTTCTGGGCGCGAAGAGGTATCTCCAGCGCCCCTGGCCGTACGCGGGGCTTGCGGCTGTCCTGGCAGCGGAGCTGAGCGTCACCCTTTTCTTCCCTTCGCCCTGGCACGTGTCCGGTCAGTGCGTCCTCAATCGCAACTACGGCGAGCCCTTCGCCACGGAACAGGGCCTGCTCAATTTGGCGATGTTCGTGCCCATCGGGTTCTTCGGAGTTCTTGCCGTCCGCCGCATGCTTCCTGTCTTTCTGGGGGGATCTCTGCTTTCGGTGGTCACCGAGCTCTGCCAGGCACTGGCCCCCTGGGCCGGTCGGAGCTGCGACAGCAGCGACGTCCAGATGAACGTTCTCGGCGCAGGGCTGGGAACGCTCGCTGCTTGGGCTTCGGTTCGTGCCACCCGAGGTGAGCTCCTCCCCGCGCAGGCCGTGCTGAAGCCGATGGCCGTCATCTTCGGGAACGGTCTTCTTGCTTGTGCCGTGGTGTGGAAGCTGTGGATCACACCGCTTGCCCTGGACTCGACCAGCCTGCAGATGGCAGACGGGGACGAGAAGGCGCAGGCGCGGCAGGTACTCTCAGCCGCCTTCGACGACCACTTCGACATCACGAACGTGCAGCTGCAGTCCGGGCAGAATGGTGCCTCCGACATGCTGATGGTCACGCTGAAGTCAGGGTTCGCCGAGCTCAGTTGGCCGGACAAGGAACAGCTCACGGTCAGTCTGGAAAATTCAAGCAAGCCCAGGTCCCGGCAGCTTCCCCGTGACAGGGTCAGTGTCAGCCCCCAAGAACGCCGACGACGCACTTCGGACAGCAAAGAGGTACGCGGCCGAACGGTTCCCGTGGGGGCTGGAAGACTCTCACGTGAAGGTTTTTGGGTGGTAGGCGTGCACGGTGACATAACGGTTGTGGTGGTCGGCCTCCGTGACTGCTGCACGGATCTCCTCGTCCGTGTACTGGACAGCCCTGACCTCGTCGTGTGGTGAGGCGACGCCGCCGGAGATCAGTATCTTGAGGTGGCTGGCGCCTTTACGGAACTCGTCGCGGGCCGCCACCTGTACGGCGTCCACGCCGTCGGCGATGCGGGAGAAGCCGGGGCTGAAGCTTCCCCTTGATCGTGGACAGGTTCGCCTGAGTTACGACACGAGTGAGCCCCGAGTCCTCCGGGGTGAGCTTCTGCTGGATTCGTCGAACTCGGTCCAGGGCCTCGGTGAGTCCGTGGTCGCGTGCGTAGGCGGCGGCTTCTTCGAGGTGTACGAGCCTGGCAAGCCCTTCTTCCTCCTCGGCGTGGCCGATCAGCGCGGCAATGATGCGTTCGTCGATCCGGTGCTGGGCATCCGGATCTCGCTCGGTGCGGTGCAGATCCTGAGAGACTCGACCTGCTCAGGAGAGCCATCGCGGCAGTGATCGACGGCGCGCTGAAGAAGCGAGCGCAGCGGCGGGTGGTTCTTCTCCGGGGCGGCGCAAGGCGCCGTTCTTCACATCAGGGGAAGCTGACGTGTCCAGCGCCGTCTCGGGGGTCGGCCAGGAGATCAACGGCCAGTGTGGCGATCGCGGGAAGCCGGAGTACTCCCCTGTCGGCGGCGAGACGTGCGGCGTTGATGCCATCGTTGACGCCCGCAACGCCGCACGCTGCTCCCGCTTGTCGTCACAGCACGACAGGCCTCGTATCGGCCCGCCCGGGCGCTACGGCCTGGTGTCGGGAAGGGGCGGTTCGTCCCGTGGGGCCAGGCCCATGTGAATGGCCAGGGCTGTGGCGAGGGAGGCGACGGTGGGGTGCTGCCAGACGAAGTTGCTGGCCAGGCGGACGTCGAGGTCGGTATCGAGGCGGATGCGCAGTTCCGTGGCCAGGAGCGAGTCGAATCCGAGGGATTTTAGGGGGGTGTGCGGGTCGAGCGTGCTGCTGCCGGTACGCAGGATGGCGCGGATGTGGTCGGCCAGGTAGCTCTCCAGTGCGGTCTGGCGGGCGATGCCGGCGGGCAGTGCGTCGAGCTGGGGCCGGATGCCGCCCTGGGGGCGTTTGAGGGCATTGCCCCCATCCGCGGCGGGTTCGGTGCCTTCGGCCGGAGCTGGAGCGAGGAGCTCGAAGAGGCTGGAGTGCGCGGCGGCGCCGGGAATCCATGTCTGGGCGGGGCCCGGGATGACGGCCGTCTGTACCCGTTGGTGGGCGAGGAGGGAGTGCAGAGCCTCTAGTCCCTTGCGGGTGGGGATCGTCTCGTAGCCGCGCTCGGCGAAGTCGGTGGCCTGCCCCGTTTCGCCCCAGGGGCCCCAGTCGACGGCCAGTGTGGGCAGGCCGTTGCGGGTGCGCCAGGTGGCGAAGGCGTCGAGCCAGGCGTTGGCTGCCGCGTATGTTCCTTGTCCGGCGTTGCCGAGAAGGGAACTCATCGACGAGTACAGAACGAACCAGTCCAGCGAGTGGGCGGCAGTGGCCTGGTGGAGGTTCCAGGCGCCGGTGACCTTTGGGGCCCAGACCCGTTTGAGCTGGTGGTCCCGGACGGTGGCCAGTGCCGCGTCGTCGAGGACCATGGCGCAATGCGCGATCCCGCGCAGGGGAACTCCCCCGCTGGTGGCGGCTGTGACCAGTCGCTGGGCGGTGTCGGGGCGGGAGATGTCGCCGAGGACGACCGTGGTGCTGGAGGTGAGCGCGTTGATGGCGCGTGCGGCTTCGAGTGAGGCGGCCCGGCGGCCGTTGAGAATGATGCGGCCGGCTCCCTGTTCGGCCAGCCAGCGGGCGGTGGCCAGTCCCAGGCCTCCCAGACCGCCGGTGATGATGTAGGCGCCGTCGGCGCGGACGACGGGCGGTCCGTCCGGTAAAACGGCTGTGATCTCTCCCCGGTCGGGGACGGTCAGCACGATCTTGCCGATGTGACCGGCACGGGCCATCAGGTGGAAGGCGTCGGCTGCCCGGTCGAGCGGGTACTCGGTGCACAGGAGGGGTTTGAGCCGCTGGGCGGCGATATGGTCCATGACCTCGCGGAACACTGTGGCGAACAGCTTCGGGCGCCGCTGTTGGAGTTCGATGAGGTCGACGGTGCTGAAAGTGATGTTGTGGCGCAGGGGGGCGAGCCCGAGGGGGGCGTCGGCCAGGATGTCGCGTACACCGAGTTCGATGAATCGGCCGAACGGGCGCAGGCTTTCGAGGCCGGCTCGGACGGCGGGGCCGGCCAGGGAGTTGAGGACGACATCGGCTCCCTGGCCGTCGGTGGCTTGACGGGTCTGTTCGACGAAGTCCAGGCTGCGCGAGTCCATGACGCAGCGGATCCCCATGCCGCGCAGGTGGCGGCGTTTCTCCTCCGTGCCGGCCGTCGCCAGGACGTCGGCGCCCAGGAGGTGGGCCACGGCGATCGCGGCCAGGCCGGTGCCTCCGGTGGCGGAGTGGATCAGTACGCGCTCGCCCGGGGCGAGCTGGGCGACGTGCCGCAGGGCGTACCAGGCGGTGAGGAACGCTGTGGGCAGTCCTGCGGCGGTGGTGGGCGCCAGGGCGGGTGGCACGGGGATGACGGCTGTGGCGGGAAGGGTGATGAAGGAGCCGAAGGCGCCGCCCTCGAGCTGGACGGCGAGCACGGTGTCTCCGGGGCGGACGTGGTGTACGCCGGGTCCTACGGCGCTGACTTCGCCTGCGCACTCGAAGCCGATGCGGTAAGAGGTGGCCGGCTCGGAGCCGAGCATGCCGAGGGCGGTCAGGACATCGCGGAAGTTGAGGCCCGTGGCATCGACGCGCACTTCGACTTCGCCTTCGCCGGGCTGGCGGCGGGCGGTCGCGGCCAGTTCGAGACTGTCGAGATCGCCGAGCCGTCCGACGCGCAGACGGAACCCGTCCTGCCCGAATCGGACGGTTCGCGTGGCGCAGGCGGCGCGTTCGGTGGGGGTAATGGGGGCGCGGTCGATGCGCGCTACGTGTCGGGTGTCACCGCGTAGTGCGACCTCGTCTTCGGGTGCGTCGGCGAGGAGTTCGGTGGCAAGGGCTCGCAGCCCGTTCTCGCCGGGGTCTGTGTCGATGAGGGTGGGCCGCATGCGGGGCTGCTCGACGGCCATGACGCGTGCCACGCCGCGTACGGTGGTGTGGGCCGGGTGGCCGGGCTCGTCCGCGGTGACGGCGTATGCGTGGCGGGTGACGGCGTACAGGCGCGGCGCTCCGCAGTGCTCGTCGGCGGCCTGGGCGAGGGCGAGCAGTAGTCGGGCTCGTTGTTGTGCGCCCTGGACGGGGTCGGTGTCGGGGGCGGACGGTGCTGCGAACAGCAGGACTACGGCGCGCCAAGGGTCCGTACCCGTGGCCAGGTGCCGCCCGAAGGTGTCGGCCAGGGGTGGGAGTTCCTCCACGTCCGGCGGGCATTGCCGCACCTGCGTCCCGGCGCCGGCGGCACGCAGGAGTGCGGCCAGGTGTTCGGCCTGGCCGTCGCCCTCGTCCATGATGAGCCAGTTCCCGGGTGGGGTCGGCGCTGTGCGGGGTGAGGGGGCTCGGTGCCAGCCGAGTTCCATGAACCACTGGTCGACGGTGTTGCGTTCGGTGGGTTCGCGGCGGGTGAACCGCACGCCGTCGAGGGCGAGAACGGGCTGGCCTTGGGGGTCCAGGACGCGGACGTCTCCGGTGAGCGTCGTGCCGTTGTTCTCGGTCACCCGGGCGTGGGCGTGGGCGGCCTGCGCGGGGTCACCGAGGATCCGCAGGGCGCGGACCTGTACCGGCAGGATCGGTGCGGGTGTGCTCTCGAAGCCGAGTCCGGCTACGAGTAGTTGCAGGCACAGGTCGAGGAGGACGGGGTGGACGCTGAGGGCGGGTTCGGGGGTGCGGGCGGTGGGTGGCAGCTGGATGTCGGCCCAGAAGCTGTCCTGGCGGCTCGTGGTACGCAATGTGGTGATGCCGGTGAAGGCGGGACCGTGCTCGAGCCCGCAGGCACGCAGGCTGGCGTAAAGCCTGGCGGGATCGAGGGGAACGGGATGCCTGTCGCTGAGGCCGGGCACGGATGTGGCACGGGCGTCGTGGGGTGCGAGCCCGCGGCGTGCGATGGCTGCGGCGTGCAGTTGCCAGGAGCCGTCCGGGTTTCGTGAGTGGATCTCGCAGGTGGCCTGTTCGCCGGTGGTGAGCGTGACGGTGGTGCTGATCTGGGTGTCGTCGTCCAGGCGCAGCAGGTCTTGGAAGGTGATGTCGGTGAGGTGGATGTCCGTGGGCGTACCGGTGAGTGCGGTGCGGGCGGTGGTGTGGAGGAGGGCGCAGAAGCCGGCTCCGGGGAGGACGGGGGTGCCGTGGACGTGGTGGTCGTTGAGCCAGGGCAGGTGGAGGGCTGGGGCGGTGGCGCTCCAGGTGTGGCGGACCTGGTCGCCAGGGGTCTCGGTGTGCCGGCCGGGCAGGGCGTCCGCGTCGGTTGGCAGTGCTCGGCCGGCGGCCCAGTGGCGTGTGCGGTCGAAGGTGATGGTGGGGGTGTCCACCAGGTCGCCGTCGCCGTACAGGGGGGACCAGTCGACGGTGCCACCGTGGCAGTGGAGGGTTGCCAGCTGGGCGCGGAAGGTGGTGGGTTCGTCCTGTGCCCGGCGCAGTGTGGGCAGGGCCACGGCGTCCGGCACCAGTTCGGCCAGACTGTCGGTGAGGGACTGGGTGACCACGGGGTGGGGTGAGATCTCGATGTAGATCTGGTGGCGGTCCTGGGCGGCAGCGACGACGGCGGGGTGGAAGCGGACGGGGCGGCGCAGGTTGTCGCACCAGTAGGCGGCGTCGAGGAGGGGGGTGTGCCGGGGGTCTTCGGTCACGGTGGAGTAGAAGGGGATACGGGGCGGGCGCGGGGTCAGGCCGGAGAGTGCCTGGTGCAGTTCGGGCAGGAGGGGATCGACGTGCGGGCTGTGGGAGGCGACGTCGACGGCGATGGCATTGGCGGGGACGCCGAGCCGGTCCCATTGGCTGATCAGGTGGGCGATCTGGTCGGCGTCGCCGGAGATGATGGTGGTGTCGGGTGCGGCCAGGACTGCCACGGACACGGCGTCGGCGTCGGCGTCGGCGAGGGTGGCTTGGATCGTGGCCTGGGCCAGGCCGACGCTGGCCATCGCTCCCGCCCCGGCGATTCGCTCCAGTAGTGCCGAGCGGCGGCAGATGACGCGGACGCCGTCGGCGAGGGTGAGGGCTCCGGCCACAACTGCGGCTGCGGCTTCCCCCATGGAGTGGCCGATGACGGCGGCGGGTCGGACGGCGTGTGCCTGCCATGTCGCGGCGAGGGCGATCTGCAGGGCGAAGAGGGCTGGTTGGACCCTTGGGCATCCTGTGACGGGTTCGCCGGCCCGGATCAGTTCCAGGACGGAGAAGCCCGCCTCGTTGCGGATGAGGGCGTCCACGTCGGTCAGTGCTTTCGCGAATGCCTTGTTGTGGGCGAGGAGTTCGCGGCCCATGCCGGGCCATTGGGAGCCCTGGCCGGAGAACACCCATACGGGCTGGCGGGGGGCGGTGACGTCGGTTGTGCCCGGGATGAGGGCTGGATGCGGCCGACCGTCAACGAACTGGCGCAGCGCGTCGACCGTCTCGGTGCGGGAACGGGCGATGACCGCGATGCGTCCTCGGCCGGGGCTGCGGCGTAGGGCCAGGGTGTGGGCGATGTCGCGCAGCGGGGCGTCGGCGCCGTCGTTGTCCAGCCAGTCGGCCAGGCGGCGGGCGGCGGCCGGGAGGGCTTGGCGGGATCCGGCCGCGACCAGGATCACCTCGGACGGCAAGGGCCGAGGCCTGCGGGGGGCAGGCAGGCTGGTGCGGCGGCGGGGCTTTGGCGGTTGCTGCAGGATGACGTGGGCGTTGGTGCCGGAGAAGCCGAATGAGGAGACCGCGGCAAGTCTGACCGGTTGGTTGCCGGGCCATGGGGTGCATTCGACCGGGACGAAGAAGCGGGTGGCGTCCGCGGCGATGGCCGGGTTCCACCGGGTGAAGTGCAGGTTGGGCGGGATGATCCCGTGCTGGAGGCACAGCACGGTCTTGATCAGCCCGGTGATGCCTGCGGCAGGTTCCAGGTGGCCGAGGACGGTCTTGACCGAGCCCAGGGCGCATGGGGAGCGGCCGTTGCCGTACACGGCGGCCAGGCTGGCGAACTCGACGGGGTCGCCGATGGGGGTGCCGGTGCCGTGGGCTTCGACCAGTGAGATCCGGGCGGGGTCGATGCCGGCCCGGTCGATTGCCGTGCGGTAGAGGTTCTGTTGGGCGGTGAGGGACGGGGCGGCGAGGCCGTCGGAGCGGCCGTCCTGGTTCACGGCGGATCCGCGGACGACGGCGAGGATGCGGTCGCCGTCCCTGCGGGCATCGGCCAGACGTTTGAGGACGACGGCGCCGCAGCCCTCGCCGCGGACGAATCCGTCTGCGGCGGCGTCGAAGGTGTGGCAGCGTCCGGTCGGGGACAGCATGCCCATCCTGGCGAAGGAGCGGGTGACGCGTGGGGCGAGCATGAGGGTGACGCCCGCGGCCAGGGCGAGATCGCACTCCTGGCGGTGCAGTGACTCGCAGGCCAGGTGGAATGCGACCAGGGAGGAGGAGCAGGCGGTGTCGAGGGCGATGCTGGGTCCGTGCAGTCCCAGGAGGTAGGAGACACGGCCGGCGGCGACGCAGTGCCCGTTTGTCAGGATGGAGCCTTCGAGTTCCTGGGGCCGGCCGGCCAGTTGGTCCATGTAGTCGTTGTAGCTCAGCCCCGTGAAGACGCCTGTCGGGGAGCCGGTGAGCCGCTCGGGGGGCAACCCGGCATGTTCCAGAGCCTCCCAGACAACCTCGAGCAACAGCCGGTGCTGGGGATCGAGTACATCGGCCTCGCGTCCGGAAACCCCGAAGAAGTCCGCGTCGAACCGCGAGACGTCTTTCAGGTAACCGCCTCGGTGGAAGGGCGGTTGTGCGTCGGTGGACAGCCCGTCCCCCGGGTTGGCCGTCTCGCGACCGGGTGGCGGGGTGCTCACCGCTTCGCGGCCCTTGACCAGCAGACGCCATAAGGCGGCCGGGGAATCGGCGTCTCCGGGGAGTCGGCAGCCCATGCCGATGACGGCGAGGGGCGCATTCGCTGGGCGGCGGGGGTGCCTGCGGTGGGCCACGAGTGGTCTCCTTGTCGTACATGAGGAACGTGGGGGGCGGTGTGCGGCTCGTGGAGAAGGAGGTGTGCCGCGCGGTAGACCGGCCCAGCGCGCGGGTGTGCATGTGCGTGCGTGTGGGGCCGTCCTGGGCCAGGACTGTGGGGGCGTGAGGAACTGTGGAGCTGAGACTGAGCCGTCGTCGGCCTCGAGGCGACGGTCTGTGGGCAAGGAGACGGCCGGGCGATGGGCGGCTCAGACGTCGGGGCTTCCCAGGAGGATCGCGCTTTTCACGCCCCCGACCTGGTAGTTGAAGCTGAAGGCGTAGTCGAAGTCGAGGCGGCGGGGTGCTTTTCCTGGAACCGGATCGAAGGTCAGCTGGTCCGCCGGCTGTTCGCAGTTGGCGGTTGGGCACACCTGGCCGTGGCTCATCATGAGCAGGGTCAGAGCCACGCCGACACAGCCGGCCGGGGCGCCGTTGTGGCCGAAGCAGCCCTCCTGCGAGGTCATAAGCAGATCGCTCGACGCGGGGCCGTACAGTTCCTTGATGGCGTTCGCCTCGAAGGCTGTGACGACGACGTTGCCGTCGCTGCCGCCGTGGATGTAGGGCACCTGGTTGATCTCCCAGGTGTCGCCGAGGCATCGCCGCACTGCGCAGACCAGTGCTTTTCCGCTCTCGTCGCTGGCCAGGGGATTGGCCAGCCCGTCGCGGGTGGTTGCTTGCGAGAGGACTTGCCCGTAGGGGCGGGCGTCCCGGCTGAAGGCGTGTTCCCTGCTCTCCATGACGATGGTCGCGGACCCCTCGCCGTGGTTGATGCATTCGGCACGCCGGTCGTAGGGACGCATCAGGGCGTCGAACGATGGCAGGAGACTCGGCATGTCCTGGGACCGCATGACGTCGTAGGCCCTCTGCGCTCCGCTCAGCAGGCGCTGGATGTTGCGGATGAGCGTGACGCTGAAGACGTCGACTCCGGTCACCACAGCGACATCGACCTCGCCAGCGGCGATGAGGCGCTGTGCATTGCCGATCTGGAGGGCCGAGGACGCGCAGCCGCAGGAGACGGTGTAGTTGGCTCCCTTGGACCGGGTGAGCGCGCCTTGGACCAGTGCGACATCCGAGGGGGTGACGGCCTGCTCCGCCGCGACGAACATCTCCAGCGCATCGGCGACCGGAAAGGTCGCGGGGTCGGCCTTGAGGACGGCGAGATAGCTGTCGATGTTGGCGTCCACGCCGCCGCGACCCACCAGAATGGCGGCCTCTTCCAGATCGTGCTGGACCTTGAGGCCAGCGTCCGCGCACGCCTGCGCCAGCGACACCAGTCCGAAGCGGTGGGCGTCTGTGTAGTGGCGTGAGAAGAACTCGGGAATGCCGGGGACGCGTTCGTCGAACGTTGCGTCCGGCAGGTCCACGCTGCCGTAGTAGACGCCGTTCTTGATGAGGCAGGACGTTCCGGTGGACGCGACGTTCCAGAGATCGTCGGCGGTGAACACCGGTGCTCCTGAACCCGGAAGGCACAGCCCGATGCCGGTGACCACGGCGTCCCGGGCCCGGCCTCCGGCCCGCCGCGTCACGAGTCACCCTCAGATGCTGGTGGATTGACCATGGAAACTTTCCCTTCAGGATCACGGGATGAGCCTATTCGGCCACATACGTGCGGTGGCACCAGCGGTAGATGGGCAGTTGCTCGCCTTCATAGAGGCAGTAACAGCCCGAGAAATCGAAGTGTTCATAGGCGTTGCCGCACAGGATTTTCACTTTTGGTTCGATCTCCACGGACTTGACCTCCCATACGGCAGGAATGGGAACCCAGTCCGGACCTCCGGAAAGCTTGACTCGAACGCAGCCAGACAAATCCAGCTCCAGTGTCAGTCGGCGGGCAGGGGGCGACTGATCCACTCCATTCCCACTCCGTACGTGCACGCTGCGTCCCAGGACGATCCGCCTGGGGCGCAGGTGCGGCATTCTGCTCCTCGCCTGCGAGCGGAGGGCTTGAGAGGAGGGGGATCAGAAACCGGGAAGTCATACAGCAGGTGTGGCACAGGGAATTGAAGAAAGCAGTGACCAGCACAATGGCCTCATATGCGGTGAGGAAAAGTAAATCGCTTTTCGGGCATACACGCATGCCCGCGCCGTGAGCGCGGAGAAAGGACAGCGGGTCTCATGAGGGTTCGCCGGCTGCCAGACGTCCCGACCGTGCGGGACACTGGACACTTTGGCTGCGCGTGGACACGGCGAGAGACTTCTCACCGGCTGCACCGGCTTCCCACCGCCGCCCGGGCGGCGGTGGGAAGCCGGCCTGCGCACCGGTCCCCAGACCGGGAACCTGAGGGCCAGGCGACGGCCGGGATGAGGGGCCTGGCCGCAGGCACCCGCCGTACGCCGGTCAGGTCGCGTTGGCGAGCGCCTGACTGATCGACGAAGCGGTCGCCTGCTCGGACTTCAGGGCCGGGCTGGCGGCTCCGAGCAGGTTGTACACGATGGCGGTCGCGTTGGTCGCGGAAGCCGTAAGGATATTGGCCCCCACCACCGGCGGCTGCCCGGCGCAGTCGCCGAGCGCGGAGGCGAGCGAGGTGGCGGTGCTCAGGTTGCTGGAGAAGGCGGTCTTGGTGTCGTTGGCCTGGTCGGCGGCGATGGCGGCGTTGTTGGACGTCTGCGCGGCCTGCAGGTCGTTGACGCAGGAGGAGGCGGCCACAGCGGCGGGGGCTGCTGCGGCCAGGGGGGCGAAGCCCACTACGGCGCCCGCCGCCAGGGCGGCGGCGACAGTAGCGGCGGCAAGACGGGAACGGAACATGCTGGCACTCCCTAGAAATGACGTGCGCGCTCATTGGCAACGACGTCGGCGGAGCGGTGCCCTTCTCTCCCCAGAGGGACGGCCTGCTCCGGCAGCGAGAACACCATCTGGTCACCGCACACTTCACTGTGGCGGGAGCGAAGACCGGAACGGGTAGCAGCAACGTCCCCGGGAAGGGATGGGCGACCCGCCGGTTCATAGTCCAGTAAAGCGGGACGGATTAGCGACACCTCAAGAGGAGAAGCCCCGAACCACTCGATCGGAGTACCACGCAAAGCGGAAAATCAAACGCCACATCCTTCACTACCGGAACAGTGTGCGCATCACCCTTCCGGCCCCCGCGAAATTCAGGCGACAACAAATCGGTGCTGCGCCACCGAAATCACGAACCGAACTTCAGGGCCGCGACGACTTCAGAAGTACCTGATTGATCATCAAACGGTTCGCGATTGCCGCAGGGGCGGCGAACGCCCCAAACGAAATGCCCTGATAAGACGTCAGAAAATCACCGTGCCGATGGGCATCCGCTCGTTCGTCCATTTCTAAACCAGGCAGAATCCGAACATTTCATCAGACCGAAGTGAGCCATTCGGGTTACATTCAGCTGTCACCCATTGCCGCCATATGCAGACTCGACGCATAACGGTTACGTCCAACGGTTGGCCACCCGCCCTCCCTCGGGGAGGTGGCTACCCAACCGATCAGGCGGCTGATTCGCGCCGGCCGCCGCAAGGGTGGGTCACCACTATGGGCGCCCCGCGGGAGGAGTTGGACGTGTCAGCCGGCGTCACCTGGCGCCGGCTGACGCCGGCCGACGTTCAGGATTCAGCGCCCGGTCCCCGCACGTCGCGGCAAGGCCGTCGCGAACACGCCGCTCCCCTGCCGGACCAGCCCGACAGACCGCCGTCCTGCATGGGTACGGCGGTTGTCGCCGTCTTTGGCCCGGAAGAGGTGGATGCCGAAGCATCTGGCCATAAGGCCGGGAAGCCCCCGCGCAAAGGCGCGTCACGCCGCCAGCAGGAAGGAGCGTACGGGCAGTGGAGCCGGCGCCACGTATGCGCCCTTCCTCTTCGTGTCCACCGCCGTCCCATATACACAAGCCCCACGGACGCACAGTGCCATGCTCCTTCTTCTCACACGCGTGAAGGAACACCCTCGACAGGGCGGCGCCGCCACGCGCCGCTCCGGGACACCAGGCCCGTCTACCGCCTGCGCCTCTCACAGCACCAGGAGAGTCATGTCGACGACCCGTGCATACGCGTGTATCGCGCTTACCCCACAAGAAGTCGAACGATGGCCTGATACCCCGGTGGCGAGCACGTTGGCCACCGGCTGGCTCCAATCGCGGTCCACCACCCTGCACCTCCCGGCGGTGGACCGGGCCGTCCCTGTTTGCCGATACCTGACCCGCTTATGGCTCGATCAGCAGCACTTGACCGACGAAGGTGTCCGGCAAACGACCTTGCTGATCACCACGGAACTCGCCACGAACGCCATCCTTCACACCGACAGCACCGTCATCACCACCAACCTGCAGCAGAACAGAAGTCACCTGCGCATCCAGATGCGCGACCAGGGTTCGGAACGAACGGTCAAACACTGGCACGACAAATCCGGTTTCGGCCGTGGCCTGGGGATCATTGCCAACTGCACCCGGGCACTTGGCACACACGTGGGACGCGACGGGTGCCGGACGGTCTGGGCCACCGTCTCCCTGACGCGGCCCCCGCCGGGACTCGGTGCATGAGAAGCAGCCGACGTCAGCCGCAAGGGCGCGTCAATGCGCCCAAAGACTGGGGATCGCGTGGACTCGCCCTCTTCATCAAGGACGGCTGCCGCAGAGCCGGCGGGGCCCTGCGCCGATGTCCCGGACAACAAATCCGGTTGCGGCGCGCGGCCTCCGCCCTGGCGGTCAGGACAGGACGCCCGGTTGCCGAAGGGCCCTTGCGAGAGCCCTCCACCGACAACGCCTGGTTCAGCCATGTGGCCTTCCCTGGCGACGCGGACTTCGAAGACGCGAACTTCACGGGCGACGCTGGATTCGGCAACGTGACCTTCACCGGCAACGCCCGGTTCAGCAGTGCGGCCTTCACCGGTAACGCCTGGTTCAGCGATGCGACCTTCACCCACGACGCCGACTTCGACCACCTGACCTTCGCCAGGGACGCCCAATTCAGCGGTGCACGGTTCGAGCGTGCACCATTCTTAGGGCCGCTGAACTGCGGGCCATTGCTGAACCTGTCAGAGGCGATCTTCTCGGTCCCGGTGACGATCCAAGTCGCAGCCGAGGAGGTGCGGTGCGTGCGTACCCGCTGGGATGCGACTGTGTCCCTGCGCCTGCGCTACGCCAAAGTGGATCTTTCGGACGCAGTCGTCACCCAACCGACCGCCGTCACCACCCACCCCCACTCCCTTCCCGAACATGCCTGCCTCGGACTTCACAGGCGAGCCAACGGTGAAGATGACCTCCTTGCGAGGGATCGACACAGCGCACTTGGTCCTGACGGATACCGACCTCAGCAGCTGCGTCTTCACCGGAGCGTTCCACCTCGACCAGCTCCGCCTCGCCGGCCGTACCCAATTCGCCTCCGTACCGACGGGCATCATTCGGCACGGCCTGCTGCCCATGAGGTTCACCCGGCGACGCACCCTCGTGGAAGAACACCACTGGCGCGCCATCCGAACCCCGACGACCAACTGGGTTCCCAGGGCCATCCTCCAGCACTCGCCCCCAAACCCTATGACCTGGCTGCCCGAGGCACTGCTGCCGCGCAGGACAACCAGCCGGGCCTCTTCCGTGTCCACCATCACGCTACTGGCGGCCGGTGACACGGTTGCTCTCCATCCGCAGGCTGCCTGACGAGTGGTGCGGCGTCGCTCGACAGGGTGGCCCGCAGCGGCGGAACGGGGTGTCGGCGAAAGGGAAGGCGCAGCCCGCCCGGCCCTGTCAGCGGGCGTGGATGCGCCTCCCTGTCTACAGGCTGGGCACGGTCGGCGCGACTGGCATCGGGCGAGCTGGTTGCCGGGCTCCCTCGTACGGTTGCTTCTCCTGCGGCCGGCGAACCGGCCATGGCCACGCCATGGCCACTTTGAAGAGCTGGCGCCTCCTGCGGAAGTTCCGCTGCAGCACCAACCGCCTCACGGCGATCGTCCAGGCCGTCCTCGTCCTTCATCACGCGTCAGCGTGAGGTTGGAGAGGGCCCAGTGGCCTGCGACCCGAGTGACGCGGCCCTCTCCCTGGCGTCGAGAGAGGGCCGCGACCAGTGGTGCTCGGTGATCAGCATCGGGGCGCGCCGTTTCGCGTGCTTCATGCACTTCAGTGCTGACGCGACTTTTCGAGGAAGTCGGGGTCGGAGGCGAGGACGCCGCCCTGCGCCCAGTACTTGACCGGGTTGGCGTGGAATAGGACGAGAATCTTGTCGCGCGGGATGCTCGTGACGCGGTGCACGGTCTCGGTGACCTCAGTCAACAGTTCCTGCGTCTGCTCGTCACTGGTGCCCTCCCAGGCGTCGATGTTGATGATGGGCATCGTGCTTCTCTCTTTCGTTTCTTCTTCAAGGGGATGCCGCCGCGCCGGAGGCACGGCGCCTTCGGGGTGGCTACTGGGCGAGGCGTGCCCATGGCGGGTCGAGCTCAGGGCCGCCGGCGTCGTGGGCGGTGTTCCATTGGTTGTGGAGTCACATGGGGGTGCGGCGGGTGGGCTTCGGCGCTGTTCCAGGCAACATCGCGTTCGTAGGTGATGACCTGGCCGTGCTCGCCGACGATGATCCAGGCGTAGAGCCTGGTCTCTGACGAGTACTGGTCACAGCCACTCGTTGATGGCCGTGCCGTCCGGCCCCGACCGAGGAGTTCGGTCGGGGCCTGCACCGGTTTCCGCGTCGGCGCTCGCGTCGTTTCACGGTTTCCGAGCCGGAAGGGTGCATCACGGGGTGGATGTGTCCTGGAACTGGCGGGCGAGGTAGCTGAACCAGGATTGCTGGAAGGTGGCCGCGAGTTGCGACTCGGGGGCGAACAGGTCGAAGGCGTGGTAAGCGCCCGGGTAGAGGTGCAGTTCGACCGGGACCCCGTGGGCGCGCAGGCGTGCGGCGTAGTCGAGGTCCTCGTCGCGGAAGCAGTCGAGTTCGCCGACCGCGACGAAGGTCGGCGGCAGCGCGCTGAGATCCTCCGCGCGGGAGGGCGCCGAGTACGGGGAGACGTCGTCGGTTCCGGCGCGGTCCCCCAGGATCGCCTGCCAGGCCAGGATGTTCGTGGAGCGGTCCCAGATACCTATGTCGCTGATCTCGTGGCTCGACGCGGTCAGGTTGCGGTCGTCCAGCATGGGGGACGTCAGCGACTGGAACAGGGGCGCCGAGCCGACACGGTCCCGGACCAGCAGTACGGTGGCCGCCGCGATGCCTCCGCCGCCGCTCTGGCCCGCGATGCCGATCCGGGTATTGTCCAGGGCCAGGGCCTCCGCTTCGCGGACGAGCCACTGGTAGGCGGTGAAACCGTCCTCGGCGGCACCGGGAGAGGGTGTTTCCGGGGCGAGCCGGTAGTCGACCGCGGCGACGGCGCAGCCGAGCCGCGAGCACAACCGCTTGAGCCAGGGATCGTCCTGGGCGGCGAAGCCGAGCACCTGGCCGCCGCCGTGGAACCAGAGCATCACCGGCAGCGGTCCCTGCGCGGTCGCCTGGCTGACCATCTACTACCTGCCGCCCTACGCACCGGACCTCAACCCCGTCGAAGGGATCTGGTTCCTGCTACGGCGCGGATGGCTCTCCAACGTCGCCTTCACCACCCCCGAACACCTCGTCCAGCGCATCCGACGAGGCCTACGGCACATCCAGTACCGCAGCCACCTCATAGACGGCTGCCTCGCCGAGACCGGCCTGACCATCAGGCCGACCTGAGCAACCCGGCGACATCACGAGTTCAACCTCAGTAGACTCAGCTTTGATTCCGGATAGCAGCGGCTACGGAATATGGCGACAGGATCGAACTCGGCCTCGCCCATGACGAACGGGCCAAACGTCTCCTTCAACACGGCCGGAATTGAGCTGGGCCGCAGCTCGAACCGGGCTTCCTCACCTGCCATCGCGTTGCGTATCAGGCTCTTCAGCGGTTGAAAATACGCCGGATGCCCGGTGACCGCGGCGGCGCGCAGCAAGTCCGTCGTCCCGGATCGACAAGGTCCGGCCACCACCGTCAGCGGGTGGCAGCCGGTCCGGTTCCGCTAGCTCGACACGGTTGGCCGTCTCGGCGTCCGGAACTGGTTCGCGCAGGTGCGAGGCCTGCGCGTCGGAGACCTGCCTCATATCGCCTCCCGCTCGGTGATCACGGCGAGCCAGTCGAGGTAGGCGGCGTAAGTGCCGCGAAAGGCCAGTAGACGGCATTGCCGGGTCAGCATGTCGAACATCGCGTCGACGGTCATGAGCTGTTGTTGAGGAGCGTCGGCGATCGGAAGTGCGAGCCACGGCCGGTGGGTATTCGCTGGGACATCCCCTTCCAGCAAATTCCGCCGGATGAGCTCTCGGCCGCGGGCGACGTCTTCGATCACCTCGATCTTCGGTACGGCCGTGGCGTCGAAGGACGCGCCTTTGAGGGTGGCGGTGATCAGACGGAGTTCGGCGCGGGCCGCGTCGTAGACGTCACCGGAGCCGACGGTGTCGTCCAGCCGCCGCAGGCTGTCCAGGCGCTGAAGGCGTGGAGCGGCGTCTCTTCGGGGCGGCCGCGGAAGCGTCCCGTTCTGCGGGCTGGACGGCCTACGACAGCGGGAAGATTGCCGCTGCCGAACGCCACTACTCCACCGCTGTGCGGGCCGCTGCCAGCGCTGACGATCCCGTCATCGGAGCGAACACCCTCGCCTTCTGGGCCATCCCGCACTACTCCACCGGCAACCCCCTCGGCGCGGTCGACCTCATCGAGGCCGCCCTGTCCCAGGCACCGAGGGCCGGCTCAGCCCGCCTGACGTCCATGCTCCACGCCCGGGCCTGCCGGGCCCACGCGCACGTCGGCGACACCCGGGCCGCCGACCGGGCCGCCGACCGGTCCGCCAACGCCGCCCTGGACGCCTACGAGAACGCCGGTCCCATCGAGGACGACCTCCCGTGCGTCTACTGGTACAACCTCGGGGAGACCCACCAGCTCCTGGGCAGCTCCGCCCTCAATCTCGGTAACCCCAAACGGGCCCTGGCCCACTTCCTGGAAGCCTCCGACGCCCACACCAGCCAGGAGGCGTACAACGCCGCTGCTTTTCCCCGCGGTCACTCCATCTACCTGGCCCGGCTCGCCGAAGCCCACCTCAGCCTGGGCGACATCGACGCTGCCGTGGCCACCGCCCACGACGCCGTCGACCGGATGGGAGGCATCACCTCCGCACACGGCACCCACACACTCGAGGACCTCCGCAAGAAACTCCTACGCCGCCGCGGAATCCCCGTCGTCGCCGACTTCCTGGACTACACCGGCACCGAGTGAGCGCCCAGCGCCAGTCAGTCCGGTAGGACTACGGGGCCGGTGACCGCCGGCCTGGACGTGCAGGGACGGATCCGAGATGGAAGCCTGCCGGTTGTTCAGCAGGACCGGGGCCAGGTGTCTGCCCGGCCGGGGCAGGCGCCCCGGCCGCAGAGCTTACGGTGGCCGATCACTCAGTTGCGGGGCCAGGACCGGACGACGCACGCGAGCGGTGTCATATGCCCTGTTCGGCGCGGTGCTTGAGGTTGTCGAGCCAGTGGTCCAGGGACGCGTCCAGGGCTTCCTGCAGGTACTCGGTGTTGGCGTCGACCGGCTTGCCGGTCCATGACTCCTCGGTGCGCACGATGACCCCGTCCTTGGTCGGTTCGAAGGTCCAGACGTGGACGGCGGTGATGCCGGCGGCCGGGCCTCCCCACACGATGCGACGTCCACGTTCGACCTGTTCGACCGTCGAGGTGATGTTCTCCAGGCCCTCGGTGGACCACACCCAGGACGACCCCGGCCGCAGGGCACCCTCGGTCTTCTTGACAACGGAGCTGACGCCCGGCTGCCAGGCGGGCCATCCCTCCACGTCGGTCTGGATGCGCCAGACACGGCTGGCCGGGGCGTGGATGACGATGGCGCGGCGGGTGATCACGGGGGCCGTTTCGTCGATCGTCACGGGCTGGGGGGCGATGTGGACGGCGCCGATGGCGGCGGCAAGGAGTCCGGAGGCGGCGTGAACGAGGGGAAGCATGGGTGTCTCCTGCTGGTGTCGAAAGAGCGGCATGGGCAGACGGAGGACCGAGAGGGTGCAGCAACACCCGACCTCAATGTGTGAGTAGTCAATCACTCACTTTTTGGGACGTCAACTAGCCAGGTCGGGAACCCGGTGGTCGCAGCTTTCTTGACTGGAGGAGAGAGTGAGTGATTGGGTACTCACATGAAAACCGAACCCCGCCGACTGTCCACCGCCGAGGAGCGCAGGGAAGCGGTGCTGCGCACCGCCATCGGGACGTTCGCGGCACGCGGATACTTCGGCACGACGACCGGGGAGGTCGCCAAGGCGGCCGGCATCTCGCAGGCGTACGTCTACCGCCTCTTCCCCAACAAGGAAGCCCTGTTCACCGCCGTCGTCGAGCACTGCTTCACCCGGGTGCGCGCCGCACTGGAGCAGGGTGCGGCCGAGGTCGCCAGCAGTGAGGCGCAGGCCGTACTCGACTCCATGGGGGACGCCTACGCCCGGCTAATCAGCGACAGCGATCTGCTCCTGGTCCAGTTGCACGCCCAGGCGGCGGCCGTTTCCGAACCTGCGATCAGGGAAGCCGTGCGCGCCGGGTACGCCCGCACGGTGGAGTACGTCCGCGGCGCGTCGGGCGGCAGCGAGGAGCAGGTCCAGAAGTTCTTCGCGGCCGGCACGCTCTGCCACCTGATCGCCTCCCTGGACGCCTCCTCCGTCGATGCTCCGTGGACACGCACGCTGGCCGCGGGCATCGTCCACTACTGACCCACCCTCCCCTTCGGCAGGTCGCCCGGCTGCCGCTCGCGGAGCGGCGGCCGTTTCTCCGGACCGAAGAGTGAGTGATTGACCACTCTATTCCTGTCGTCTCATCGCCCCACCCCCTCTGAGGAGCACCTGTGAACATCACCGAGATCGTTCTCCCCGCCGTCGGCGAGCCCGAGAGCCTCGAAGTCCGCCTGCGTGAACGTCCCCAGCCGGGACCCGGCCAGGCCCTGGTCCGCGTCGAGGCCAGCGGCGTGAGCTTCGCCGAATAGCAGATGCGCCGCGGCAAGTACTACGACATGCCGGCGTTCCCCTTCGTCCCCGGTTACGACCTCGTCGGCATCGTCGAGGAACTGGGGGCGCCGGCCGCGGGCGGACAGCCCGGCCCGGCCGTGGGGCAGCGGGTCGCCGCCCTCACCAAGACCGGCGGCTGGGCCGACCACGTGCTGCTGGACGCCGCCGACCTCGTACCCGTACCGGAGGGAGTCGGCGCCGTAGAGGCCGAGACGCTCGTGACGAACGGTGCGACGGCCTGGCGGATGCTGTTCCGCACGGCGCACGTCCGGCCGGGTGACACCATCGTCGTCCACGGAGCCAACGGCGGCGTCGGCAGCGTACTGGTACAGCTCGCCCGGGCCCAGGGCGTGCGTGTCATCGGCACCGCCTCGGCCCGCAACCAGGAGGCCGTCGCCGCACTGGGAGCGCTGCCCGTCGACTACCGGGACGACGTACCCGCCCGGGTAAGGAAGCTGGCCCCGCACGGGGTCGCGGCGGTCTTCGACCACGTCGGCGGCAAGGGCATCAAGGACTCCTGGCGCATGCTCGCCCCCGGCGGCACGCTCGTCTCCTACGGCAGCGCCTCGACCCGCGACCAGTCGGGGAACGGCACCCTCACGGTACTGCGGCTCGTGGCCCGGCTGGCACTGTGGAACGCCCTGCCCAACGGACGCAGCGCCCACTTCTTCAACCTGTGGGCCGGAAAGGCCCGAAACCCGCAGCGGTACCAGGCCGCCCTGCGCGAAGACCTCACCGAGGTGTTCGAACTGCTGCGTGACGGAACCATCCAGGCGCAGATCGACCGTGTGTACCCGCTGCGACAGGCAGCCGCCGCGCTGCGGCACGCCGAATCCGGCACGGTCGTCGGCAAGGTCGTACTCGCACCCTGGACAGAGAACGGCGCATGAGGGGCTGGCCTCTTCACGCCGACCGGGCTCGCGCGGCTCGCCGGGGCGCGGCCGCCGGGCCACCGGGACAGCTCGGTGGTCAGGGCAACACCGTCGTCGACGTCCACGGTCCGCCAGCCGTGGATGTCCAGCAGGAGGCCATCCAGCGGGCCGCCGACGAGTATCGGCGTAGATCCGGTCCGGCCGCGGGCTCGGGTCTGAGTCGTCGTGGCCGTGGCCGTAGACCCGGCCGCGCAGCAGCTGCTCGTCACCGTTCATCCGACCAGCCTTCCAACCGCTACCGACAACGCGGTCCGGTGCCAGCCCCAGCGGCGGAGCGGGCCGCTTTCCCACGGCTATCGCGTGGGAAAGAGGTGTCCGCGCGGCACGAGGGCTTGCCCGCCGGGGCTGACCTGCGAGAACGGCCGGTATCCGATTGGGGGGGTTCACACCTGCGGTCACACTTGCGGCCCCCCGCCGGGTGCAACCCTCCAGCCCCCGGTACAGCCCCCTTTGGGTGCAACCGCTCGGGGGTCGGGGCGTGGGTGGTCGTGGTTCTCACTGTGGGCGGGCAAGCCGCTGTGCGGGGGGCTTGCCCAGGGTCCCCTTGCGCTTGCCGGGTGGCGGACCGGCCCGTCGTCTACGGGGTGCGGCCGTGCTTGCAGACGGCTGGCGGCCAAGCCGGTGTTCACGAGTTCGGGAGGTACCCGCCGCTGACCTGATGGGTACATGTACCGGTGTGCCCAGATTTCAGTGGCCGAGCATTGTGGAACGCGCCGCCGACATCGTGATCAGCTACGACCGGGGCGGCGGCTGTACCCTCCGGCAGGCGTACTACCGGCTCGTGTCGGAGGGGTTGATCCCGCGCACCGCGCCGACCTACCGGCGCCTGTCCTCCCGTCTCGCCCAGGCCCGCCGGAAAGAGCGATTCCCTGATCTCATCGACCCCTTGCGCGAGGTCCACGTCTCTCCGGCCTGGCCGGACGCTGGCGCCTTCCTCCGGGCCGCGCCGGACTGGTTCGCCCTGGACCGGACCGCCGGCCAGACGGCAGCCCTGTACGTCGCCTGCGAGAAGGACACCCTGCGGGCTCAGCTGACCGGCTGGCTGGAGCGTACGGGCGTCCCCGCGCTTGTCGTCCGGGACTTCGGCAGCCAGAGCTACGTGCAGGTCGTACGCAAGCGCACGGCCCGCGACCCGCGCCCGGCCGTGCTGCTGTACGTCGTTCTTCCGGGCTTCTTCAAGTGTGATGTGACGTCGCGCACCTTTCCTCGACTTCCTCACGTCATTTAGACAGAGCCTGGACAACGAGTTCGGCGAGAGGTCCCGAGGAGGCAGGGTTCTGTCCCGTGAAGAGGTTGCGGTCCACAACCGTATAGGGCTCCCAGGCAGGACCCCGCGAATACTGGGTGGGCAGCTTCTTCAACTCGTCCTCCAGCAGCCACTTGGCCTTGTCGGCCAATCCGACACCGGCCTCCTCCTCGTTACAGAAGCCCGTCAAACGGTAGTTCGCGAAGGGCGTTTCGCCGTTCGCGTCACGGGTCGCGAGGAGAGCAGCCGGGGCATGGCAGACGATGCCGAGTGGATTGCCGGAAGCGAGCGCCTTTCGCAGCAGTGCCCCGGAGTCGGGGTCGACCGGGAGATCTTCCATCGGGCCGTGACCTCCGGGGTAGTAGACCGCGGCGTAGTCTTCGAGACGCACTTCCGTGAGAGAGATGGGATGCCGCAGCTCGTCCGCTGACTCAATGACGGCCTCCTCCTGGAGGGCGTTCTCCTCACCGCCCGCCATGCGGGGCTCCAGGCTCATCGTGTCCACAACGGGCACAACCCCACCCGGGGTTGCCACGGTAACTTGATAACCGGCGTCGGTGAACACCTTGTACGGCGCCACGAACTCCTCGGCCCAGTACCCGGTGGGATGCCGGTGCCCGTCCTTCAGGGTCCAGTAACTCGCGCCCGTAAGCACGCAAAGGATCTTGGCCATAGGACGCTCCCTTGAGAGGTCACGCCCTGGAGGGCGTGACCGACAGATTTCTGCACAACAAGCCTGATCGAGCATCTCGGGGGCTGCAACTTCATCGACATTGTGAAACTTCAGTAGAAAATCCGACCGCTAAAAACGTGTGACACATCCGATTTTCGGCGACGAGTGGCATCAATTCCCCAGGAAGCGGCAACACCCTAAGGGCTGTCCCGTAATCCGTGGCGGATCGGCGCGCGGCGTCAGATGTGGTGCATCGCAAGGCGGAGGGGCGCCCGCATACGGGACGTATGTGGGCGTTCCGACAACGCGGCGAGGTGCCGCGGCTGTCGTCGGGCGCCCGTCAGGGATTACGGGACAGCCCTTAGCAGCCATATTCGGAGCCCCAGCTCCTCCGACGTACAGGGCCGGGAGCGACACGGATTACCGTGTCGCCCCCGGCCCTGCTTCTCTTACGGGCTGCCCCGCGATTGTGACGTCACGCCGTGTCCCGAATTGGCCAACAACATCCCCCAGGGCGCGGCGCCGTTCGCATGCCCACGAGGTGCACAGCGTTCCCCTGGAGAGGAAACGGTCGGGACGGCAGCCGATCTGTTCGCCGCAGGCCCCGTCTGGGATGCTGAAGGCCAGGCTCGACAGGGGGGCAGACGGTGTATACGGAACCTATGGCGCGAGCCGTTGTGGAACCAGCAGTACTCAAGCTGATACGGCAATACCCCCGTGGCAGGTCGTTCTCCACTACGGTCACATTCGGCGGGGACGACTTCAGCATGTGCGCCCACATACGGGCGCAGTGGGCGGCACCCGGGCAGGTGAAGATCGCACTGGCCTGTTGGGTCGTCAACTTGGACACCGCGCGCTATCTCGGTGACAACCCGCCTGCCAGGGAGGAGATGCGCCTGCCACCGGAAGGCACAGCGGAGTGGGACGAGGAACTGACCAGCCGGGTGATCGGCCACCTCGCAGCTCGTATGAACGCTCTTGCCACCGCCCTGCCGACCACCGACGAACACCTCACCATCACCGTGCCTCTCGTCCTGACGTAGTCCGGCACAACGCCCGGGGGCCCGGCCTAGACCGCACACACAGGTGACCGGAGCCAGCCCGGTCGCTACCTGCATCGACGGCCTGGGGGCGGCTGTAGGCGAGCGCGGCGAGTCAGCGATCGATCAGACTCCGCGACCTCGCCGGTGCAGCCAGATCGCGATCAGGGCGCGCTGAGCGACGCGACGCCGGATTCGTCACGGACTGCCTCGTGATTGACCTTGGTCACGTCAGGCAACATACGGAAGGCCGCGCGAGTTGTCTGGGTTGTGAAGATCAAACAGGTCCGCGCGGCCATGTCACATCATGAACCGCCCCGGGTTCGGTAGAGATCTCAGTTGGTGGTTGTGACCTGGGGTTTCGTGGTTGTCAGGTAGTAGCTGGTCTCGTATTCGACGGATGGGAGGTGGCCTGTCTCACCGTGCAGGCGTCGGTGGCAGTACCAGTCGAGCCACTCGGCGGTGGCCGGCTCGACCTGGGAGAGGGTCTTCCAGGGCCGCTGCGGCTTGATCAACTCGGCTTTGTACAGGCCGATCGTGCTCTTCATCAGGGCGTTGTCGTATGCGTCGCCGACGGAGCCGATCGAGGCCGCGATGCCGGCTGCGTCCAGGTGCTCGGCCGGCTTGAAACCGGTGTACTGGCTGCCCGCATCGCTGTGATGTATCAACTCCCCCCGAACGTGGGGGTGTTCATCGCGCTCACGCTGCCACAACGCCATCTCCAAAGCGTCCAGGACGAGCCGGGTCTCCTTTGACGTCGCGGCGGACCAGCCGACGATCCGGCGGGAGAAGGTGTCCACGACGAAGGCGACGTAGACCACTCCGGCCCAGGTCGCCACGCGCGTGAAATCCGCGACCCAGCAGCGGTTCGGCGCGCCGGCGACGAAGTCGCGCTCGACGCGGTCGGGCGCCCGCTCGGCTTGCTGGTCGGGGATCGTGGTGATGACCTTCTTGCCACGGACGGCGCCGGTGATGCCCAGCTCGCGCAGGGCTGGGCGACGGTGCAGCGGGCCACCGTGTGGCCCCGCCGGGTCAGCTCCCGCCAGATCTTCCGGGCCCCGTAGACACGGTAGTTGTCGGTGTGGACCTGCCGGACCGGCTCCTTGAGTTCCGTGTCCCGCACCGTACGGGCGGACGGAGCGGCCAGTCGTTTCTTGTGGGCGTAGTAGGTGGAAGGGGCGATCTTGCAGTCGTGCTCGGTGAGCGTCCTGCAGATCGGCTCGACCCCGCCGAAGCGGTCCCGGTGCTCGTCGATGAACGCTACGAGCGCGTGTGTGGCCGGTCGAGCTCGGCCGCGACGAAACTCGCCGCCGCCTCGAGGATCCCGTTGCCCCGCTCCAGTTCGGCAATCTCCATCTTCATCGCTTTGAGCCGGGCCGATTCCTCCGTCGTCGTCCCCGGCCGTGTCCCCGCGTCGATCTCGTGCTGCCTCAGCCAGTTCCGCAGTGTCTCGCGGGAGCCGATGCCGAGCTTGTCAGGTCACTGCCTACAAGCGGCCGTCCCGTTCGGGCAGTCGCCGCGCACCTCGGCGACCATGCGCACCGCACGACGGCGGAGCTCAAGCGGGTAACGGGAACGTCGTGCCATGACTCGATCCTTTCATGAAATCGAGTCTCCATTCGACACGGGGCGGTTCACTACGGGCAATGTGGCTGACCGTAGTTGGCCTGCGGAGGGAGATGCGCCGGTAACTGACTCGCCGGAAGCAACTTTCGCGCCGAAACCGACGTCTGCCAGTGGGAACGGGACTGAACCCCACCGACCCATACATGAACGGAGCTTTCGGTGCTCATAGGACTGCTCACCGCCGTGGCAGCATCGATCTGTTACGGCACGGGCTCCGTTCTTCAGGCCGTCGGATCACAGAAGTCAGCCCGCCGAGAGGCCGCCGCGGGCAGCGTGACCCAGCACGGCGGCCCGAGCCTGTCGTCCACTGCGAAGGCGGCGATGACCTGGGAGTTCATCGTCGGGACCATCCTGGACTTCGTCGGCTTCGGGCTCGGCGCACTGGCGGCGCGCCTCCTGCCGCTGTTCCTGTCGCAGACCGTGATCAGCGCCAACTTGGTGATCACGGCGGTGCTGAGCATCAAGCTCCTCGGCATCCGGCTCAACCGCGCCGAGTGGACCTCGATTGCTGTGGTCTGCTCCGCGCTGGTGCTTCTGGCGACGGCGGCGGGCCCGGAAGGCAGCGGCGACACACCGATCTCCACGCACTGGTGGCTGCTGGGGATCTCGCTGCTCCTGATCGTGGGCGGCACCGTGGTCGTACGCCTACTGGGGGCGCGCGCCGCGATCCTGGCCGGCCTGCTGTCCGGACTGGGCTTCGGCGCCCTCGGTGTCGGGGTCCGCGTGCTGAACGGCATCGACCCTTTCGACCCGGGAGCGTTGCTCTGCGACCCGGCGCTCTACGCGATCCTGGTGGCAGGCATCGGCGGCATGTACCTGCACACGGTCGCCCTGCAGATCGGCTCGGTCAACGGTGCCACCGCCGCGCTGGTCGTCGGTGAGACCGTCCTGCCGGGCATCATCGGCGTGCTGTGGCTCGGCGATGCCTCCCGTCCCGGCTTCGCCTGGGCGGCGATCACCGGGTTCGTGCTCGCCGTATCGGGCGCGGTGGCAGTGGCCTGGTTCGGGTCCCCGAAAGGGCACGGCAGCGACCCTGCGGCGGCGCCCGTGACACCTGCCAAGGACGCCCGGAGGTCCGCGGGGGTCTGACCCGGCACCAGATGCGCCGAATTTCCAACGCTTGGCTGCCGTACGGGAGCCATCGTTTGCGACACAACCCGGAGAGGACTTTCCCGAAGGCGGCGATGAGGTCTTCGAGCCGACATGTGATTTGCGCGGGTGGCTGTCGGGGCGGGCACGGGTTTCGGTGGCTGTTTGGCGGCGGCCTGCTTCCAGAGGGGTGCGAAGTAGGAGCATTCTCCGTCGAAGGTCCGGACGAGTTTCTGGACGTGCTCCCAGGTTCCGGGGGTGGTGCCGTTGAGGAGGGCGGCGATGTGGTCCTGGTGCAGGGCGTATCCGCTGGTGACGGATATCGACCAGAGGGCGGGGTTGCCTGCGCGCTTGCGGAGGTAGTCCAGCGCGCGAGATCTGGGGCCGCCTGCCCGAAATCGAGCTGACGGAAATCCCCTGGATCCACCGCGAGCACGCCCGCCACCCGTTCAACGACCGCACGTGGCAGTACCTCCGCACCACCGTCACCCCCCGCCTGGACGCCCGACCGGTACGAGGCCGGTCTCGCCGACGCCCTCGACCAACTCATGCGTCACCTGCCTGGTCAGGATCACGTATGAGCGTGAGACAGGCGATGACGAAGGGTGGGGATCTCCTTGTCATATGCCGAACTCGCGCCTGCGATGCGGAAGTTCGACACGCACGATGAGGCCGCCTTCGGTTCTGGGGACGGCGGTCACCCTACCGTGGTGCGTGACATTGATCGTCCGGACCACCGCGAGTCCGAGCCCGGAACCGTTGCCGTGGTGTTCGTGGCCACGCTGGAACGCCTCGAACAGCGACGGGATCTCGTCCGGTGCCAGCACGGGGCCGGTATTGGCGATCTCGATGTAAGCCGCGGCGTCCGTGGTGCCGGTGGCCACCGCCGCCGTGCCGTCGCGGTGGTTGTGCCGTACCGCGTTGCGACCATGCCGACCGACAGCAGGACGCCGAGGGTGAGCGCGCGGTACGTGCCCGAGAAGACACCCCTCCTTACCGGCTCCGTTCTCTGCGGGAGGAGAGGGTGGGGCTTCTTCGGGGGCGTGCGCGGGGTCACTGTCCTTCGCGTCGGCGGAGGTGTGGGGCATGGAGTGGACTCCTCGAAAGATTTCGTTCCGTTCCGCATCGGAACGTAATTGAATGCTACCTATACTTGCCGCATGGTCAACACCAAGAGCGACGGAGGAAGAGCCGGGACCCGCAAAGCCTCCGGCAGGCCGCGGGATACCCGAATCGACGAGGCCGTGCCCGAAGCGGTGATGGAGATCCTCAACGAGGTCGGTTACGGCAGCCTCACGCTGGAGGCGGTAGCCGCCCGCGCCGGTACGAGCAAACCCGCTCTGCGTCGCCGCTGGCGCTCCCGCCAGCACCTGGTCGTGTCGGCTCTGGCCCGGACCATCGGCACTACGCCGACCCCCGACACCGGCTGCACGCACTGCGACCTCATTGCCGGTATCGGCACCCTCAGCGAGGCGTTCACCAGCACCGTGGGCCGAAGAGCGCTGCCGGGGCTCGTTGCGGACCTCGCCGACGACCCCCGACTGGAAAAGGAGTTCAAGGACACCTTCTTCCATCCGCGCCGCGCCACCACTGCCGAAGCGCTGCGTCGCGGCATCGACCGGGGTGACATCCGGCCCGATGCGGACATCGATCTTCTGCTGGACATGCTGGCGTCGACCACGTACTGCCGTGTGCTCTTCGGGCACCTGCCCATCACGCCAGAACTTGCCGAAGACGTCGTATCGGTGGTCATGGCGGGCAGCGCCACCAAGCGGTGGCGTGACGAGCACGGTCCCTCCGGCGTCGAGGCGAGCGAGTAGGCGGGCAGCAGGAACACCGTCAGCTACTCGCGCTGGCTGATCAGCCCACGCATGGCGTGGGAGACGTGGGTGTTCAGCCCTTCCCGCACCAGCACGATCGGCGCCTTGACCAGCTGGTGCGCACCCCCCGATCAGGGTGATGAATGCGCGCTCGCCCATGCTGCCGCGTTTGCCTCTGCCCGCAGGGTGGGAGCGCAGGGGCATCCGGCCCGTTGAGCGTTCACCGTATGATCCGCCGACGGACTGTGGTGCGGGTGGGCTCTGCACAGGTGCCCATCGAGCCGAAGTTCAGTGAACCCACGGACCCCGATACGCAGCTCTCAGCACAGAAGCCCTATGGGTCGCTCACCGGGGCTCCGCCGCCGCCGCATGCCTTGTGCGGACCGGGCGCGGGCCGGGCGCGGCCCGGAAGGTCGGGGGCGGCCCGGAAGGTCGGGGGCGGCGGTGCGCGAACAGGGGTGGCGGTGAGCGGCGTCTCGTGGTCTCCTTCCCGTCGCGGCCCCCGCCGGTCGCCCCGCGTACAGTGAGGCCATGCCCAACCCCGTCCGTGAGCCGCGCCTGGCCCGCGGCGCCGCCCGTCGCGAAGCCCTGCTCGATGCCACCGTGCGCCTGCTCGCCCGCGAGGGCGCCCGCGCCGTGACACACCGGGCAGTCGCCGAGGAGGCGGGCACCACCCACGGGTCGGCCCGGTACTACTTCGGCACCCGCGACCGGCTCCTCAACGAGGCCCTGCGCCGGCTGGCCGCGCGTCAGATCGTCGAGGTACAGAACCGCCTGTCCCCCACGCCCGATACCCCGCCGCACGCCCACGCCGCCCGCCTGGCGCACTACCTGGCCGGCGCCGTCGACGACGACCGGGACGCGTGCATCGCTCGCTACGAACTGTTCCTGGAGGTCGCCCGGCGCCCGCACCTGCGCCCCGCCCTCGACGCGTGGGGCGACGCGCAGCGCCGGGCATTCGCGATCGAGCTGGCCGCCGCGGGGGCCGACGACCCCGAAGGCGACGCCGCGCACCTGCTGACCCTGCTCAACGGTCTCATCCTGGAGCAACTGGCCGCTCCCGAGCCCGACTTCGAGCGCACCCGGCTGCGCCCGGCGATCGAGCGCTACCTGGCCGGACCGGGATCCGGCGGCGCGACGTAGCGGGCGCCGGGAAACGCGTGCGCCGGTGGCGTGTACGCGCCCCGCTCCGCCAGCCGCCGGATGTTTGCGCGGTAGATCTCGTCCGCCTCGGCGTGCCGGACCGGTTCGTCCGTCAGCCACAGGTTGGCCGGATGGATCGGTTCGTCGTACATCCGCCGGAAGACCTCGGTGCGCAGGTCCTTGAGCCAGTTGCTGTTGAGATTCATCGTCCGGAACTGCCGCAACGCCTCGATGTCGACGATCCCGGACACGAAGGAGTTGTACCCGGAGGCGGTGTGCCCGAGCACCGCCCCGTGGAAGTCGACGACGTGCGCGTTGCCGCCCGCGATGTCGTAGGGGTGGCGGGAGTCGGGCATCGGATAGACCGGTCCGGCGTTCGGACAGACCATGTACAGACTGTTGAAGTGGGCGTGCGCCCGATTTTGCAGTAGCCAGGTGCCTCCGGGGTCGGGGCCGGCCTGGGTCATTGGCACCGCCTCGCCGGGGCGGTACACCACCTCGGCGCCCTGGAGGGCCAACGCCCGTACTGCTTCCGGGCATTCGGCGTCACTGCAGCAGATAGTGCCGAGGTGGCCGATGTCGTCGGTGCGCAGCACCGGGTAGAACGCGTCGATGCCGTCGCCGAAGAGTTCCACCCACCGGTCGTACACGTCGTGCGGCGTCTAACGCACAACGGGCTGGCTGATGAACCTTTGCCGCCTGGCCCCGACTACGAAGCCCTCCCCGCCCGCTCCGAAGCCGTGATCCATCTCGCGGTGATCAACCCCATGACCCGCCGGCTCACCGGCGAAGCCACCCCCCACCTGGCGCGGAACTCGACCCTCAAAACCGGGGATGAAACGCCCGGTCAGGCAAAGGGGCAGCGAAGGGGACCCAAGGAAGAGCTTGGCGCCAACTGGCTCGCCCGAAGGCCCAGCCCCGAAGTACCTCGGCCACAGGTTCCACCGCGAAAGGCCCTTGATCGCGGGTGTCGACCCATGCCTGAAAGTGCTTTTCCGGCCCTCCCTCGCGGTATTCCACCTGATAGCTCAGGTCATCGTTGAGGTAGACCTGCATGTAGTGCTGATCGGCGGGCGACAGGTCAAGCCGCCTCACGATGACGAACCGCGAGTTGAGAGTCATGTCGGCCAGCAGATCGTGTAGCTGTTCCTCAGTCGGGTCGTCCCAGGACGTTCCATCAGCCTCAACCGCCTGCAGCATCGGTATTGTCATGCGGGCGACTGTAGCGACCGACCAGGACCACCGCCGCAGTGGCTGGGCAGGACCCCCTGTCGAACGGACCTCGCCTGGCTCCACCAGTTCAAGCGGCTCCGGATCCGCTACGAGATACGAGCCGACCTGGGCCCGGGCGTACTTGCGCACGGTGCGGTGGTCCAGGCCGAGTTCCCGGGCCACGGAGCTGTGGCTCCGGCCAGTGCGGGTCAGACCATGCACGGCCTCGAACAGCCTTCAGGCGTGGCGGCCGGCCCGGGTGTCCCCCGCGGCGTTCCCGGCGGTCTCCTCGACCGGTACGGGATCGGTCTCCCGGTCTGGTGGCAGTGTTGCGGCCAGGCAACTGCGGTGGGTGGAGGCGATGTCCTGGACGCGGCGGGAGAGACCCTACCAGAGGTGAAAGCGGTCGCTGACCTGCGTGGCGTCGGGTGCGCTGGCGTGATGCCCTGCCGGTAAGTCAGGGAGCCGTCGCGGCAGGCGACCTCGACACCTGGGTGCTCGCGGAGCCAGTGGCTGAGCTGTTCCGCGTCGTGTCCCTCCCAGAGCGTGAGCGGGAGCCGGGTGGTGGCGTCGACCAGGAGGGTGCCGAAGGTGCCGCCGTAGAGCGCGAAGTCGTCCACCCCCGGCACGCGGGGTGTCTCCAGTGGTGGAAGTGGCACCCGCATCAGCTGGGACAGAACCGTGCACCGCAAGAGCGTGATGTTCAAGATCCGCAGCATCCGGGCACCACCGCGGCCGGCCAGGACCACGCCGACGGCCTCTACCAGGTGCTGTAACTGGGGTGTACGCCGCTGATAGCGCACGGTCAGCCCCGGCACTTGCTCGGCGAAGGTCACCTTCGGGCAGGTCGGGCTCTCGCAGTACAGGCGGCGTACGGACAACTCAATGCACAGAGGTCGGCCTCCGAGAGTGACGTCGGCGAGGCGTCGAACATAACGGCTATGACACCACGCACTGAGATGGCCGCATCCCGTACATCTTGCTGAAGCACCGGACCTCGTGCGGGCGCGGACCGTCACGACCGCATCGGAGACATCGGCCGAGACCACCAGCACATTGGCCAACTGCGTTAACAGACTTGTCAGTTCAACAGAGCACAGTCACAGGCTGCCCGCTACGCGGGGCGGCCGACCCTCACACCGAGATGATCTCCGGCTACGAAAATCTTGCCAGAGCCACTCAGACGAGTATGCGGACAGCCCTACGATGGCCGCGGTTCTCCTGCGTCCGTGGCTGCTCCAGGCGGCGACAGATGAGCGGTCCCGCCTGAAACTCAGTGGCTGTCCTCTTCCTCGGCATCGGCAGCCCGGGCAGCAGGTTCAGGCGGGCGCCGGTGCCGGGCGCAGCGACGCGAGCGGCGAGCGCCGACCTCTCTCCGCCGCGCAGTTGCTCCCAGTCGACTTCGGGGTGGGCGGGGATGACCACGTCGGCGGACGCTGAGCACGATGTCGACGGCCCGGCTGGTGCCTAAGCGGACCTCGGTCGACTGCGGGGAGCGGACCCAGCCGAGCCGCACCATGTGGTCGAACTCCCTTTTACCGAGGCTCGGAGTGTCCGGATCGCCGCTCGCCTGGGCTGATGCGTCACGTAGGTGTCCGTGACGAGAGACGCTGCGTCTGATGCATGCATGCCACGGACGTCGAGGTACGTCCCGCTCACGCCTGCGATCAAGATGCTGTGGTCTCCGTGCAACTGTCCTCGCACGGCGTGCAGTGCCGGGGACAGCCCTGACTGGACCTCATCTCGGCCCTGATCTCGCCGATCGTTCCTTGGCCTCAGCTTTCAGGTGTGGTCACGTCTTGGTCCGCTAGATGTTCGGGGATGGCTTGTCCCGAGCGGATCAGAGCGATCCGGCTCAAGACCTTTGCTCTTGGATCCGCTGGCACGTCGTCGTGGCCGCAGGCATCATTGACCAGCCGCTTCACCTGCTGCGCCAGTCCGTCTGCCGGGGTGATCATGTCTCTCCGGTGCAACCACGGACGTCGGCCGGTCGGACTGTCTTCCGTCCACGTGGGTGCCGGTCCTGCGGGCGGACGAAGCTGCCCCGGGCGGCTGTGGTCGGTTCGTGCTGACGGGGCACATGGAGCCGTTATTGAAGATTGAACATGACGTCTGAATACCGCCGGACCTGCGGGGCGTTCCGGTCGAGGATCGAGTCGTGTCCAAGACCGGAACAAGGAGTTTTACGGAAATGACGATGAACGGTGCGACGGCGCTCGACGGCAAGGTGGCGCTGGTGACCGGTGGCAGCCGGGGGATCGGGGCGGCGGTCGCGCTGCGGCTGGCCGAGGACGGCGCAGACGTGGCGCTGACCTACCAGGGCTCGGCCGAGTCGGCCGAGGAGGTGGTCGCCAAGATCACGGCGATGGGGCGGAGCGGCTGGGCCGTTCGCGCGGACAGCGCAGACCCGGAGGCGGTGTGCGGCGCGGTGGCGGCGGTCGCCGAGCGGTTCGGGCGGCTGGACATCCTGGTGAACAATGCGGGTGTCGGCGCCGTCGGGCCAATCGAGGCGGTGACATGCGACCAGATCGACCGGGTGCTGGCGGTGAACGTTCGCGCGCCTTACCTCTACGCCCAGGCGGCACTGCAGTACCTGGTCGAGGGCGGACGGATCGTGAGCATCGGCAGCTGCATCGCCCAGCGCGTGGCCTTCCCCGGAAGCGCGCTCTACGCGACCAGCAAGGCCGCTCTGATCGGCTTCACCAAGGGCATGGCCCGGGAGCTCGGCCCGCATGGGATCACCGTCAATCTGGTCCACCCGGGCCCGATCGACACCGACATGAACCCGGGCGACGGCGATTCCGCCGACTTCCAGCGCGGCTTCACTGCGCTCGGCCGCTACGGCACGGCGGCGGAGGTCGCGGACGCCGTCTCATACCTGGCCGGCGAGAGCGCCCGATACGTCACAGGCGCGGAGCTGGCGGTGGACGGCGGCTTCGCCGTCTGACGCAGGCCAGGTGGATCTCGGTGGTCAGTCCGCCACGGCATCGGCTGGCCCCGGCCAGGGTGTCCAGCCGTGGCGGCCGGGGATCGCCACGGCGTGCGGATACGACAAACTTGTCGTCCGCTACGAAGCGACGGTGCTGATCGCAGCCATCAACGAATAGCTGTGGCCAGCACTTTCGCAACAGGCCTTACGACCTCGTCCACGATTGTCAGCGGCGTCGCGGCGTCTGGGACCTCCGCCTCCGGCGTTGTCGTCAGTCCCCGACGCTCCTTCCCCAAGCTCTCAGCTGCGTTCGAGCAGGGGAGACCCCATCCGACTCCCTCCTCCGCCTTGGATTCGAAGGCCCCAGACGCCGCTCCTTCCTCCACTGCCAATCGTGGACGAGGTCGTTAGACGGCGACGAAACGCCGGTTGCCGTCCGCAGCGAGAATGCGGCCGAAGCGCATACCGGGGAAGTGGGCGGCGACCAGCAGGTCGTCGGTGTCGGCGGCCTCGTCGGCGATACGGTTACGCACGGCGGAGGCGGCGGCGGGGTCGACGTCCCAGATCACCTGCCAGTCGCGTTCGCTGAACTGGACCACCGAGTGGACCACGTCCCCCAGCAGCAGCGCGCGGCGCCCGCCGGAGGAGACCACGTACACCGTCGTGCCGGGGGTATGGCCGGGCAGGTGGAGGGCGTCGACACCGGGAGCGAGGGTGAAGTCGGCGTCGAACAGCTCCAGTTGGTCCTCGAGCGGGGTGAGCTTGTCGACGGCTTCGGGCTGGGCGGCGTCGCCCGTCACGAAGTACTGCCAATCGGCGCGGTGGGCGCGGTAGGTGGCGCGGGAGAAGACAGGCCGGCCATCGACGGTGGCCCAGCCGATGTGGTCGAAGTGCAGGTGGGTGAAGATCACATCGGTCACGTCGTCGGGAGTGACACCGTGGGCGGCGAGCGAGTCGAGCAACCGGCCCCCGCGGTACTTGCCGTCGTCGAACGGCCCGACCCCGGCGTCGACCAGGACGGTCCGCTCCCCGCTGCGCACGAGAAAGCCGCCCAGGGGCAGGCCGAGGCTTCCATCCGCCTCCCGGTGGTGCTCGTGGCAGGCCCACGGGTCGTCCACGCCGGGGCGGGTAAGGATCTCCGCGGCAATCTCGGTGCCCACCCCGTCCGTGATCGCCAGAACCTCGATGTCGCCGACCTTCATGTATGCCCTCCCGCAGCTGTCATGAGCCCACACCCAACCGGACGGCCGTTCGTGGGTCATCGGGTTCAACCGTCCTTGACAGCAGGGGATTCCCACGGGCGGCGATCTTTTGTCGGGGCTCACCGGGCGCCGCCGTCGAGCTGGGCAGGGATGCGACTGGAGCAGAATTCGCGCAGGTCGGATGTGGTCGTACAGCGTCACCGGGCTCACCTCGAGAAGCCTGGCGATCGCGGTGATCGAGAGGGGCTCACTTTGGCTGCCCCCTCGTACGGCAGGCCGAGTCGCGGTACCGGTGTGACCGGCGGGGGCAGAGCGGACGGGAAAGATGATGGTGCAACGAGCACGGCGACCTTACCCGGACCGAACTGGTTCGCCGGCCGGTGCGGTGAGTTCTTTGGTCATGAAGACGCGGCTGGTGCCCGGCGGCTGGCAGGGCACCTCTCCCAGACGCTTCCATCCATGTTTCCGGTAGAAGCCCGGGGCCTGGAAGGTGATCGTGTAGAGCACGGCCGTGCGGCAGCCGCGGGCGTGGGCCTCGGTCTCGGCCTGCTGAAGAATCTCTGTTCCCAGCCCGCCGCCACGCAGCCGGGGCGGCAGGTAGAAGAGGTCGAGGAAGAACAACCCGAGCGAGGTCCGCCCGGTCAGTCCGCCGACCACCTGGCACGTCTCGGGATCACGGACCAGGACGGCGAGCGGAGTACGGTCCGCGATTCCCGTGTTCTCGATGTTGAAGCGGTCCAGCGCGTCGGAAATCACCGCGATGTCCGCCGGGACGGGGGCGTCGGTGACCACGAGGTCCGTTGGGAGTCCGGGAGGGGGTGACGCGGTCATGGGTGCTCCAGTTAGGTGAGCGGAGGCGGTGTGGCCTCGCGGGGCGGATGCAGGTGCAGGGGCCGTGAGCCCCAGGCACGTGCCGACGCTAGGACGGGGACGCTTCGACGGCCGTCGAAGAGACGTCGGCGACAATGAGCACCGTGGACATTCAGCGCGCGGGTCAGGACGTGGGTGTAGACCTGGCGGGCGTGGCCAGACTGCTGGCCGACGGCACCCGGGCCGCCTTCTGCCTGGCATTGCTCGACGGGCGGGCGTGGACGGCGAACGAGCTCGCGCGTTATGCCGGCATCGCACCGTCCACCGCGACCTCGCATCTGAACCTGCTCGTGAACGGCGGACTCCTCGTCGAGGAGCGGCACGGACGCCACCGCTATGTACGGGTGGCCGACCGCCGGGTGGTCGAGCTGATCGAGAGCCTTGCCGCGCTGGCCCCGCAGCGCATCGCCCGACCACGTTCGCTGGCGGCCTCCGGTCGGCAGCAGGCACTGGCCCGTGCGCGGCTGTGCTACGACCACCTGGCTGGAGCCGTCGCGCTGGCGATCACCGACGCGATGGTCGAGCGCGGAATGCTGGAGTGGGGTCCCGAGCCGGGCCTGACCGGCAAGTGCGCCCTCTGGCTTGCCGAGACCGGTATCACGGTGCCTGCCGGCTCACGCCGACCACCGGTGCGCGCGTGCCTCGACTGGACCGAGCGCCGCCCCCACCTGGCCGGCGCCGTGGGTGCCGCCCTGTGCGCCCACGCACTCGCCACCGGATGGATGACGCGCATCGGCACGACCCGCGCCCTCCTCGTGACGCCCACCGGCCGCCGGGCATGGCACGACCACCTCGGCCTGCCGCCCGCTGAACTCTGATCCTGCGGAGGTCGTCGACCACACAGAACAGCCGGACCCGCGGCAGTGCGAGTGCTGTCCGATGCAGCACCAGACACCCTCGTGATCAACAAGCGCCGCGCTCGTACTGATCCCGGGCCGCACCCACGCCCGTGACCAAGTTGAGCGAACAGGACTCTCCCCAAGTCCGTGGGGTTTACCGGCTTGGTTGCCCCAGGGTTGGAGTAGGCCAACCGGTCCACCATGATCTACGGCCGCAGTAGCGGCGGAAGATCTTCCTCCGGCCCGTCTTGGGGGGCTCGCGCTGTACCCTTCTCCAGACCGTGTGCCACATGTAGTTGCGCAGGTAGGAGAAGGCCGCGAAGGACACCCCCGGGCCGGAAGTAGGCACCAGCCCCGCACCGCCGGGTTGATCCGGGCGAGCAGGGCGTCGAGCGGCTGGTTCGTGCCGACCTCCCGGCACAGTGTCTTGACCTTCGCCATGATGGCGGCCGTCCTCGCTGAGGACGCCCGCCCCGAGAAACGCCTTCACCAGGGCCAGAACGCGTATATCCCCCATGCGTGCCCGCACCCGCTCCACGAGAGCGGCGTGCGAGATCTCCTCGAAGCAGGCTCTGATGTCGCTTTCCACGATCCACTCGTGTGGTCTTGCCCCGCTGGCCGTAACGACTGCCCCAGCGGGTGGTGAGCTGAGCCACGAGGTACAGGCCGCGGCCTCCCTCGTCGGTCCAACGGGCCCGGCACAGCCGTGGCTGGGTGTTGCTGGGATCGGACACCTCGCAGATCAGCACGTTGCCGTGGATGAGGCGTAGGACGATCGGGCCGCCCGCGTAGCGGACGGCGTTGGTGACCAGCAGTCCTGGAATCTGCTCGCAGAAGGTCTGCCGCCAGCAGCCCAGGGCCGGACAGGCCAGCCGCCGTACGCGCAGGTGGACGACGACCTGGCGGCCGTCGATCGGCACGTCCCTGACCGTTCGGCGGTGATATCCGTGCACCTTCGCCGTCGGCGTCCCGCACACCGGACACGGCACCGCCACGTCCCGGGTCCGGGCCGAGACCACCACCGCGTCGCCGCTGTCCGCCACATCCTCGACGACCAGCACCGAAAGCCGCGAAAACCCCGTCTTCGGAGCAATACGGCTCGATCATCGGTGACGCCTCCGGGAACGTGCGGCCGGGTGCCGGGCGAGTCTCCTCACCGTCAGAGCCGTCAGAGCCGTCAGTGCCGTCAGTGCCGGTCCTGTGGCAGCAGGGCCTCCAGGCCGTCCAGGATGCGCTCGACGCAGAACCTGAAGCGGGCGTCGAAGTTTGGCTCGGTGAGGTCCCTGGCCAGCTCGACCAGGTTGGGGAAGACGCCGACGGGCAGGGCGCGGAAGCGGTCCCGGACCTCGGCGACGACGTCCAGGCGGCTGGCGCCGCCGGAGTGGGCGGCCGACATCGGCGACTGCTCCTGCAGCACGAAGCCCTGAACGAAGGAGCTGAGCAGGTAGGAGGCCAGGGCGGCGTGCTCATCGGAGAACCCGGCTGCGCGCAGCCGGTCCAGCTGGTCCTCGAGCAGCTGGAACTGGTGCGGACCCGGGGCGAAGCGGCCGGCGATGATCTTGACGGCATCGCGGTTGTCGTTCAGCAGTCGACGGTAGCGCCAGCAGTAGCCGCTCAGTTGGGCCCGCCAGTCGCCCTCGCGGGGCGGCGGCTCGGCCGAGGCCATGATGGCGTCGTTGAGCAGGTCGAGCAATTCCTCCTTGTTGCGGACGTGCCAGTACAGCGAGGCCGCCTTGACGCCGACCTCGGCGGCGACCTTGCGCATCGACAGTCCGGCCAGGCCGTCCCGTTCCAGTACGCATAGTGCCGCCTGTGCGAGGGCTTCCCTGGTCACGGCGGGTGTTCCGTCATTGTTCGCCGGTGCGGCGCTGTCGTTCTCCGGCATGGCTGTGTGGACGCCTCCTAGCGGTGTCGTGCGGGATACCGGGAATCCCATTTGCAATCTAACACCGTTAGATGCAATCTGTGACTGCCGAAAGCGCCCCTAACGCCGTTAGGGGCCTGGGAGTCAGGAGGGAATCCATGGAGGAGTTGAGTCCACGCCGCAAGCGGCTCGCGTTGCTCACGCTCTGCATCACCATGTTCATGTCCATGGTGGACAACGTCATCGTCAACAACGCCCTGCCCCGAATCGGGCAGGACCTGGACGCCGGGATCAGCGGCCTGCAATGGGTCGTCGAGGGCTACAGCCTGGTCTACGCCGCTCTGGTGCTGACCGGTGGCGCGCTCGGCGACCGCTACGGTCGCACCCGGGTGTTCCGGCTCGGCCTCGGCCTGTTCACGGTCGGCTCCGCAGTGGCCGCCCTGGCCGGGTCGATCGGCGTGCTGGTCGGTGCCCGGATGCTCCAGGGCGTCGGGGCCGCGCTGCTCACCCCCGGCAGTCTCACCCTGCTGCGGCACGTCTTCACCGACGAGCGCGAGCGCGCCAAGGCGATCGGCACCTGGTCCGGGGTCTCCGCGCTCGGTCTGTCGGTCGGCCCGGTGCTCGGCGGCCCGATGGTCGAACACCTCGGCTGGGCCAGTGTGTTCTGGATCAACGTGCCCATCGGCGTGGCCGGACTGCTGCTGGCCGCCCGCGTCCTGCCGGACATCGCCGCGCGACCGCGCCGGATCGACCTGGCCGGCCTCGCGCTGTCCGCCGCCGGCCTGGCCCTGCTGGTCTACGCACTGATCGAGGGCCCCTCCCGGGGCTGGGTCGACACCCAGGTGCTGGGCTGCGGAGCCGCGGCCGCTGTGCTGCTGGTCGCCTTCCTGCTGCTCGAACTGCGTCTCGCCGAGCCGATGCTGGAGCTGAGGCTGTTCTGTGACGGCCCGCTCGTCGGCGCGATGCTCAGCGGGTTCATGGTCAGTTTCGGGATGTTCGGCGCGTCGTTCTTCCTGCCGCTGATGATGCAGGGCGTGCTCGGCTGGTCCCCGGCCGCCGCGGGCTACGCGGGGCTGCCGATGACCGCGATGCTGGTGATCGCCGCACCACTGGCCGGCCGGCTGACCGCCGTGTACGGTCCGCGGCTGCCACTGGTGCTCGGCCTGGCACTGTGCGCGGTGGGCCTCGGGGGCCTGTCGCTGTACGGCGACAACGCCCACTACGTGGCCTACGTGTGGACGCTGTTCGCGATGGGCCTGGGGATGGGCATGACCTTCACTCCGGTGTCGATCGGAGTGATGCAGCGGGTCTCCCCGGCGCAGATGGGGATGGCCTCGGCAACCATCAACACCCTGCGCGAGCTCGGCGGCGTACTCGGGATCGCCGTGCTCGGCGCCGTCCTGACCAACCGGATGAGCGACTCGCTGACCTCCGCCCTGCGCGGCCTCGGTGTCCCGCCGGAGGCTCTCGGCTCGATCGCGGACGCCCCGGCCGGCGCGTCCTACGGGTCCGCCGGTACGGTGCCCGCACTGCCCGGGCCGGTCCAGGCGGCGGTGGACGGCGCCTTCCTCGACGGCATACACGTCGCCGTGCTCAGCGGCGCGGGCGCGCTCGCCGCCACCGCCGTCCTGGTCGCCGTGCTGCTCGGCCGCTCCCGGCCGCTCGCCCCGGCCGGCTCCTCCGGCCAGCCGCAGCCGAAGGAACTGACCGAGGCCCGCTCCGCCTGAGCCTGACACAGTCGGAGATCTTGATGGTTACGGTCAGCTTCGACTCGATCGCCGACTGATGTTCCTCGGCGAGGCGATGACCACGGCCGGCTCCGGTGGCTTCGCACTCACGCACCTGGCCGGCGACAGCATCAGGAGATCGCCTCGATGGCAACTGCCCTGGGTCCGCTGGGAGTGGGATGGGATTCACGATGGCACCGTTCTTCAACGGCCAAGGGCAGTGACCGAGACGCTCCGCCGGACACACGGGATGGTGGTTGTCGGCCACCGCGAACGGACGCAGGCCGTATCGACACACCCGGAGATCGGCGCACAGCGCAGGCGCCCGCGCCGTTCACTTCCATCCCGCAACCAGGCAGCAGAACGAACAATGCAGCCACACAGCAACTCACCGAGGTATGGCATACATGACAGTAAGAACGTACAGAGCTCAGGTGACAGGCCGGTTCGATGAGCTCGAACAGCCGCTCCGCACACGACTGCTCGACGAGCAGCACGAACATGACCTGCAGTTCGCGGCCTTCACCGAGGACGGAACCTTCACGTATACACCGACCCTGACCAGATTCACGTTCCGCTGTCGCATCGAAGCCGACGCGGACACCGCTGTCGAGGCCGACGACCTCGCCGCAGTGGCGGCCGAAGTCATGGCAATCGACTATCTGACATCCGAGAAGATCCCGTTCAAGCACCTGAGAACCACCACGACCTGCTTGGACGACGTAAAGATCAAACGCCCCCATCCACAAGGGCGCCGCGACCAACACCACGTTCACGAGGACTGACAGTGAGGATGTGACGTGGCTTCTCCGACGGGTCTGACTCACGGACTGACCGACGTCTCGACTGTCTTGTTTGGGATTTGTCGATCCGCTCGGAGGAGCCGCCTCGCACGCGAGGTCTACCGCATCCTCATGCGATCCCTCGACCACCGAACTACCAACCGGCAAACCACCCAAAGCGACCTCACTGAAGCCGCTTGACATCCATAGGAGCATCCATGCCCATCGCCGACGTCCCTTCTGGGGCTTCCATCGCCTACGACACCTTCGGCGAGGCTGCCGATCCGCCCGTCCTGCTGGTCATGGGCTTCGGAGCCCAGATGATCTCCTGGCACGAGGATTTCTGTCACATGCTCGCCGCGCGAGGGCGCTACGTGATCCGCTACGACAACCGCGACAGCGGCCTGTCCACCAAGTTCGACGCCCATCCGGTCGACATGACGCGGTTCATCGAGGCAGTGAGCGCCGGCGAAATCCCCGCTGCTCAAGCGATGATCCCCTACACGCTGCAGGACATGGCCGACGACGGCCTGGGCCTGCTCACCGCCATGGGGATCACTCGCGCCCACATTTTCGGCTCGTCGATGGGCGGGATGATCGCTCAGACCATGGCGATCACCCACCCTGAGCGGTGCGTCACCCTGACCTCGATGATGTCCTCCACCGGCGAGTCCGAATACGGACAACCCAGTCCCGCAGCCCAGCAGGTGCTGTTCAGCCCCAAGCCCGCAGACCGTGCCGGATACATCAACGCATCCGAGAAAGAAGCCATCTGGGCGTCCCGGCGTTACACCGATATCGACGGCATCCGAGAACTCGCCGCCCGTAGCTACGACCGCGCGTACTACCCAGCGGGCACAGGCCGTCAGCTCGGAGCGATGATCCTCGGAGGATCGCGCGCCGAAGCACTTACCTCCCTCACCGTCCCGACCCTCGTGATCCACGGCCTCGACGACACCCTCATCGACCCGAGCGGAGGGAAGCGAACAGCCGAACTCGTGCCCGGCGCGGAACTGATCCTGCTCGCCGACATGGGCCACGACCGACCACGAGAACTCTGGCCCGCAATCATCGACGCCGTGGCTGCTCACACGACGCGCACGTGAGCAAGACATGCTCAGCGAAGCAGCACGCCGCGAGACCGGAGATAGTGCGCTCGGTCTGTAGTGCCCAACGATTGCCGACGTAGGGCGACGCCTTCCGCTGCTCGGTCCCTGATCCTCACCCGGCCCGCATCCGCCTCTTCCACGGCAACGCCAAGAACCGGGTGGCGATCGGGGTACCGCGCTTCGGCTCCAACGCCCGCCGTGCAGCCCGATGCGGGGCCAAGGATCCTCGCCGCCCCAAGAGGGGCCGACTCAACCACACCGTCCCACCGGCGGTAGCGGACTTCGAAGGTCACCACGCCGCGGTGGCAACAGCGATGGCGAACAACCGCCCGGCCGCCGTCACCGGCAGCAACGAAGAGACCGGGCGGGTGTGGGACCTGGCTACCGGCCAACCCGTCGGTTAACAACCAAATCCATGCCGCGGCGGCTCGCTGGACCGCGTGTCGCCCGCCAGGAGGAATCGAACATGTCAACAGCCACCCAGACCTTCCGCACATACGTCGAGGAGAACCTCGCCGCGTTAGCGAGCGACTCTGGGCGCGCAATCCTTTTGCATCAGGAGCGCTGGGTCACCGCAGGTGAGTTCCGCGATCTCGTCTACCGGATGGCACGGGCGCTGCGCGCCCAGGGCATCGACCGCGCAGACACCGTCACGCTGCTGTGCGGCAACCTGCCGGAGACGGTCGCGGCGCGCTACGCGGCCAACCTGATCGGCTGCAGGGTCAATCACCTTTACAACAAGCTCTCGGCCGAGTCCCAGGCCGCCATAGTCCGCGATGTCGAGACCCGTGCCCTGATCGTCGATCCCCGCTGCCTGCAACGGGCCATGGAGATAGCCGAGTCGGCCCCGGTTCCGACCGTTCTCGTGCTCGGCCCCACGAAGGTGGGAACGGACCTGCTGGAGCTGGCGGCCGAGCACTCCCCCAAGCCGCTGCAGAGCCGGGCGCGGCCGCACGATGTGTGCACCATCCGCCACACGGGCGGCACCACCGGCCACCCCAAGGGCATCTGCACCACTTATGAGCAGGTGCGGCCGTTCACGGCCGACCCCGCGGAGGAGCCGCCCCGGCTGCTGGTGTCCACCACCCTCGCCCACACCGCCGGAATGATCACTGACGCCGTTCTCCGGGCCGGCGGCCGCGTCGTCCTGCTCGACGAGTTCGACCCCGCTGACGTTCTCCGTGCCATCGAAAAACAGCGCATCAGTCACCTCTTCCTTCTGCCGCCCCTGCTCTACCAGCTGATGGACCACCCGGATTCGGACGTCCGTGACACCTCCACGCTGCGCAGCATCGCGTACGGGGGCTGCCCGTCCTCGCCCGCCCGCATAGCCGACGCCATACGGCGCTTCGGCCCTGTACTGCTCCAGTTCTACGGCCAGAACGAGACGGGCGGAATCAGCGCGCTCACGCCCGAGGACCACGATCCGCAGCGACCGGACCGGCTGCGCTCGGCGGGAATGGTGCTGCCCGGGGTCGAGGTGGCGATCCGTGACGAGGCCGGGCGTGACCTGCCAACGGGCGAGCACGGCGAGATCTGCGTTCGCTCCGCCACACTCATGAAGGAGTACTGGAAGCAGCCCGAGCTGACCGCCGAGGTGCTTCGGCACGGCTGGCTGCACACCGGCGACATCGGATTCCTCGACGCCGAAGGCTACTTGACGGTCGTCGACCGGCTCAAGGACATGATCGTTGTGGTCGGCGGCCATGTGTACACCACCGAGCTGGAGAACACGCTCAACTCCCACCCGCACGTGCTGCAAAGCGCCGTCTTCGGCGTCCGTGACGCCGATCGCATGGAGCGAGTGCACGCCGCCGTCGTCCCCGTTCCCGGCAGCGGAATCGACGAACAGCAGCTGCGTGACCTGGTCCGCGACGAACGTGGCGCGATGTACGAACCGGCTGCCATCGACTTCATCGACGCACTGCCCCTGACCGATGCCGGCAAGCCGGACAAAAAGAAGCTGCGGCAGCGGGCCGAACATGAACTCGGAGCGTGCTACTGAGGTTTTCGGGTTGTTGTCGGGGAGTGATGGTTCGTGATCCCTGTGGTATGCCGGTGGGGTGAGGTATCCGGAGGGTGGGGGCCTGACCGCTGAGCGTCGGGCGTTTCGTGAGGCGATCCGGCTTCAGGCCGGCGAGAGGTTCGCGGCGGGTGAGAGGTTCGCGGCGGGTGAGAAGACCGCGGCAATTGCGAGGGACCTGCGGGCGAGTGTGCGGTCCGTGGAACGCCGGCGCCGTGCCTGGCGCAAGGGCGGACTGGAGGGCCTGCGCTCTGCAGGTCCGGCGAACTCCCCGACCGTCAGCCATTCCCGGTTCGCCGTACTCGAGGAAGAACTCGGGAAAGGACCTGCAGCTCACGGCTTTGAAGACGAACGCTGGACTCTGGCCCCGGTCCAGGCGGTAATCCGCCGGCGGCTGCGGGTGAGCCTGTCGGTGGCGACGGTGTGGCGGCTGCTCGAACGGCACGGCTGGTCCTGGCAGGCACCGGCCCGCAGAGCACTCGAGCGTGACGAGCACGTGGTGGAGCTGCGGAAGAAGGACGTGTGGTCGCGGGTAAAAGCCTCGCGGCGGCATGTGGCGCCTGGGTCGTCTTCGAGGACGAAGCCGGCTTCTCGATGACGTCGCCCCGGGCCCGCACCATCAGATCCTCGGACGTACGCAACCTATGCCCAGCCGCAGCTGCTCCGCATCAGTGTCGCGACGGCCATCGCTACGTACACGAGGCCGTCGGCGTCCTGGCCGCCCTCGTGCCGACCTCGGCCGGAGCGATGAAGACCACGCGGACGAAGGCGTTCGTCGTCCTGGGCGGCACCTTGCTGCCGATCCGACCGGATTGCCGCAGACACCCCGCACTACTCCGGGAAGCGCAAACGCCACGGCATGAACGTTCAAGTCCTCACCGACCCGTTCAGACGCCTGTTGTGGGCCTCGCCCGCACTACCAGGCTCGACCCCACAACCTGACCGCCGCACGGACTTACGGCATCATCGATGCCCTCGTCGACGCGGATGTGAAGTGCTGAGCGGACAAAGCATAGGCGAGCACGCCACAACCACCCTGAAGCCCTGGAGCCTCCTGCGTACACTCCGCTGCAGTTCCAACCGGATCACCAAATCGTGAAGGCCACCGTCGCCCTTCATCACGCCTCAACTTGAGATTGAAAGAGACTCAGTCATTCAGGAAGGCGGGCCTGATGGACACGGCGTGATCGGTGTTCCGGGTCCAGCAAGGACCAGGACCGCGGAAAATCGCGCCTCCACCGATGCGTAGACTATTTGTCGCTCCGGTATCAGCGCAATCGAAGAGCTTGACCCATAAGCGGCCCCACCCCGGATGGAGCCGGCCTTCGCTGCGTAGGCGACACCGGGGACGTGTGAACTCCTTCCGTCGGAAATCAGGCCGGCATCGGTGAGTTCGATCAGGCCGGTGATGCGCGTCCCTGTTGCCTCCGCGTATTCGCTTGCCCTCACCATGGCTTCGCTGACGGCTTCCCTGCGGGCTTGCCGGTGGAAGGCCGAATCACGGCGCAAGCTCCAAAATGGTCCGTCGACTATCCGCATCTCGGCGTTTGCAATGCGGGTGATCATCTCGCCTACACAGCTGAGGTCTTTGACGACCACCTGCACGCGCGTCGAGCCGAGGCGGGAGCGGATCTTATCGTCGCGGCTGCCCTTGTGTTCGGGAACGACGCAGATAATTCCGCTCTCGATCTTCTCCAGCGCTTCGCCATATGTGGATTTGAGGTCATCCACCAGATCGTTCTTGCGCTCGATCAGCTTCTCGACAGCCGTGGAATGTTCCTTGTCGCGTGTCATGACGGTGACTACGAACTCGCAGAGCTCGGGGTCCACCTCCAGCGTCGCCTCACCGCGGACGCTGATCATGATGGAACCGTCGCCGCTTGTGGTTCCTAAGGTCATCATCGGATTCCTCCTTGGACACTCCGCCTTTCAGGGCGGAGAGGAAACGGACTCCTGTGGAGCAGGGCATGAAGCGGAGTGTCGCTCCGGGGCGAAGGGCCGTGCTGTGGCCTGCGGATTTGGCCTTGACTCGCAGCGCCTCTAGTTTGTGAGTGCGACCGCGAGCCGTGTGAAGCGGGTGTTCAAGTACCGCTTCTATCCAACTGATGCGTAGGCGGCCGAGCTGTCACGCACGTCCGGTTGCGTGCGGAAGGTCTGCAACCTGGCGCTCGCCGCCCGCGCGGAGGCGCGGGTGCGGCAGGAGCGGGTCAACTACAACGCGATATCGGCGACGCTGACGGCATGGAAGAGGACCGAGGAACTGACGTTCCTCAACCAGGTCTCGTCGGTGCCGCTCCAGCAGACGCTGCGGCACCTGCAGACCGCGTTCACCAATTTCTTCGGCAGGCGGGCGGAGTACCCGCACGTCAAGTCACGTTAGAAGTCGCGGAAGTCGGCGGAGTACACCACCAGAGGGTTCCGCTTCCGTGAACAGGGAGCTGGCCCTGGCGAAAATGACCGAACCGCTGGACATCGTGGGGTCTTGGCCGCTCGCTGAGGGGGCGAGACCGTCCGTGCGCGACATGGTCAGGAACCACACGGTCGACCGAGCCGTCTCGGACGCGAGCTGGGGCGAGTTCCGCTCCATGCTGGAGTACAAGGCTGCTTGGTACGGACGCGAGATGATCGCCGTCGACCATTGGTTCCCCTCGTCCAAGCTGCGCTCCGCTTGCGGCACCTTCGCCCAGAAGATGCCGCCGCACGTCCGTACCCGGACGTGCGGCGGCGGAACGACCCACGACCGGGACGTGAACGCAGCGAAGAACCCTCTGGCCGCCGGGCTGGCGGTGACTTTCTGTGGAGCTGGTGTAGGACCTCAACGAAGACCTCCGGACGGGCAGTCGGCGAGGAAGCAGAAACCCCATGGCGCAAGCTGTAGGAATCCCCTCGTTCACGAGAGGGAGGAAGTCAGGTTTCCTTCAGAACCCGCCGGAAGCCGCGCATCGGAACATCCTCCGCATCGATGTCGCCGGGGTCGACCCGGCCCACCGGAATGAACCCCGCTAAGGCGTGAAGCGCTCGTTCGCCGAGGCTGAGGGGGTGGAACGGAAGCGGATACCGCTCAGCGCCGTCGAAGTCTGGAGTGACGGGGTGGCTTCCCCTCCAGTAGGGCGCCTCGAACGGCATTGGATCGCCGATACTTTCCACGACGCCGTTGTTCGGCGAGAGGCTCAGCGAGCGTTCAAGTTCGCCGCCCTGCCAGACAGCGAAGGCAAACTGATCCACGACGCTGCGCATGAGGTGCAACACCACGCGTCGATCTCCTGCTGCGCTGCGGACCCAGCCAGTCAGCGACGACGGCCTGGCGACCGTCAGCTGCCGATCGCAGATGATGTCGATCCCGTCGAAGCGTCCCGCATAGACGGCGCCGATTCGCGGGCAGAGCACGGAGCCCAAGGGCCGGCCCTGAATCGGCTCCAAACGTTCATCGGGATACCACTGCGCGACGAGGTCTGCTGCTCGAGCCGGGTCGGCAGCCGAGCCGGTGCATGTGACGGCGGCTTCGGCGGCGCGAGGAGGAGAGGGGGTGTGTTCATCGGAGATGAACAGGAGCGCGGTGTTGTCACCCAAAGGTCTGCCTTCGCTTGGTCGAATCGATCAGCGGTGCATGGGGGATTGCCTGAGCACTGTAGCAGTTGACTGGAAAGAACGTTCTAGCGACACTCCTCTCATGCGACGACTCATGCTGGATGAACTCAGGCGACTGCGTTGGGAGGACGTCCCCGAACCC
>NZ_JBIAUE010000037.1:0-54759 GCF_042892615.1 Streptomyces sp. NPDC001750
TGGCTGACCTTCAGCCGCCGGGTCCGATGACCGCGTGCGGCAAGCTGCGCGGCGACCTCCTCGACAACCTCGCCGGTGCCACTGATGACCGTGGCACGGGGCCCGTTGACCGCGGCAACCGAGGCATGCCCCTCGTGCCCGGCCAGCAGCGGCAGGACCTCGTCCTCGGGTGCCTCGACGGCCACCATGGCCCCACCGGACGGCAGTTCCTGCATGAGGCGTCCCCGCGCGGCCACGACAGCGCACGCGTCGGCCAGGCTCCACAGCCCTGCGGCGTGGGCGGCGGCCAGCTCGCCGATGGAGTGCCCGGTGACGGCATCGGGCCGGATGCCCCACGACTCCAGCAGCCGGAACAGAGCGACTTCAAGCGCGAACAGCGCAGGCTGGGTGTAAGCAGTCCGGTCCAACACCCCATGCTCGTCGGCCTCGGCGAACATCACCTCACGCAGAGGCCGTTCCAGCAGAGGATCGAAGTGCGCGCAGATCTCATCAAGGGCGGCAGCGAACACAGGGAAGGCGGCGTACAGCTCACGCCCCATCCCGGCCCGCTGGCTGCCCTGCCCCGAGAACAGAAACGCCAACCGCCCCTGTGCCACAGCCCCACGGCTCCGTACGACCCGAGACGCAGGCTCTCCCGAGGCCAGCGCGGTAAGCCCGTTCAGCAAGGTCTCCCGGTCCCCGCCGAGGACGACCGCCCGGTTCTCGTGAGAGTCGCGTGATGTCACCAGCGACAGCGCTACCGTGTCCGCGTCCAGCTCGGACCGGTCCGCCACGAACGTCCGCAGCCGCTCGGCCTGCGCGCGCAGGGCGTCCTCTCCGCGGCCGGAGACCAGCCACGGCACTACCGCACCGACCGGCTCTTGCGCACCCCTGCCACCGGACGCGGACCCAGGCTCGGTCGCCGGCATCCCCTGAAGGACCATGTGGCAGTTGGTGCCGCCCATCCCGAACGAGCTGACGCCCGCGAGTGCGGGCCCGGACTCCGGCCAGTCCGCCAGCGACTGTTGGACGCGCAGGTTGAGTTCGTCCAGCGGGATGCGCGGGTTCGGCGTCTCGTAGTGGAGGCTGGCCGGGATCTTGCGCATATGGAGGGACAGGGCGGTCTTGAGGAGGCCGACCATTCCGGCGGCACCCTCCAGGTGCCCCACGTTCGTCTTGGCCGAGCCGACCGTCAGCGGCAGTCGGCGGCCGGTGGCCGTGCCCAGGACGTCGCCCAGGGCGGATGCCTCGATGGGGTCGCCCAGGGCGGTGCCTGTGCCGTGCAGTTCGACGTACTGGACGTCCGCGGGGTCGATGCCAGCCCGCTCGTACGCCAGCCGCAGTACCTCGCTCTGCGCGGCCGCACTCGGCACGGTGAGGCCGTCGGTCGCGCCGTCGTTGTTGAGCGCGCCGCCGCGGATCACGCAGTAGACGCAGTCGCGGTCGGCGAGCGCCCTTGCGAGGGGCTTGAGGAGTACGGCCCCGCCGCCCTCGCCACGGACGTAGCCGTTGGCCCGGGCGTCGAAGGTGTAGCAGCGGCCGTCCGGTGACAGCCCGCCGAACCGGTCGGCGGCTATGGCGCTTTCGGGCACGATGTTGAGGTTGACGCCTCCTGCGACGGCGAGTTCGCAGCTGCCCGAGCGCAGGCTCTCGCAGGCCTGGTGGACGGCGACCAGACCGGAGGACTGCGCGGTGTCCACGGTGAGACTGGGGCCGCGCAGCCCGAGGGTGTACGACACCCGGTTGGCGATGATGGCGCGCTGTGTCCCGGTCAGCGAGTGCTGGGTGACGGCCGACAGCCCCTGACGGTTCAGCAGCACCGAGTAGTCGTTGGCGATCGCGCCGACGAAGACACCCGTGCGGCTGCCCCGCACCTGCCACAGAGGGATGCCGGCGTCTTCGAAGGCCTCCCAGGACAGTTCCAGCATGAGCCGCTGCTGGGGGTCCATCATCGAGGCTTCACGCGGGGATATGCCGAAGAATCCGGGGTCGAACTCGTCCACCCGGTCGAGAAATGCTCCGTGCCGTGCGGCGGGGGGAAGTTCTTCGGAATTCCAGCGGTCTTCGGGAACTTCGCTGATTGCATGCCGTGCGTCTCTCAGCAGTTTCCAGAACGCGCTTTTGTCGGCGGCCTCAGGGAGCCGGCAGGACAGCCCCACGATGGCGATTGCGTCGTCCGGTATCCCGACCTCGGTGAAGCCGTCGCGGAATTGAGGCATGCGACCGTTATCCCCCATTAAGTGAAATACATGAGACAGCACCCTGCGGCACATGCAAAGGCAGTTGCCGACTTTAATCAAATGATGGTCGGCCCCTACACCCCTATCGATCCCCTAGTGGTCGCTGAAAGGCGCGGGGAGCAGGGGCGGAAGCGCCGAGGGGTACGGGTCTCTGCGCGGGAAACCCGTACCCCTCGGCGTCACTTCAGGCGGATGGAGCTTGCACGGAGAGTGAGTGCCGGAACACGTTCCGCGGGTCCCAGCGCGCCTTGACCGCCTGCAGCCGCGGATAGGCGTCCTTGTAGTACAGCTCGGACCACGGCACCCCGGAAGTGTTCCACTCCGCGTCCGCGAGGTCGGCGTCCGGGTAGTTGACGTACGCGCCATCGGCCGACCCGCCGGGCACCGGTACGCCGCCGGTGTCCGCGTACACGTCCCGGTACAGCTCGCGGAGCCACCGCTCATGGACCGGGTCCTGCGCGGGGTCCTCCCAGGTCGTCACGTACACGATCTTGAGGACGGAGTCCCGCTGCGCCACCGCGGTCCGGTCCGCAGGAGCGGCGTTGACCTTGCCGCCGTAGGCGATCAGCGCGACAACCCCCGCCGGATTGTCGTAGTCCGTGCCGGTCAGGTGTGCGTACAGGGTGCCGATCTGCCGGTCGTCGAAGCTCCGGCGCGCGTACGCCGCCTTGATCTTGGCCCTGCCGGTCATGTCGCCGTCCCCGGCGATCCCGGGCCAGCGGGTCGAGTGCAGCCACGGCAGCCGCCGGGTGTCGCCGTACGGCTGCACGCCCACGCCCTCGGACACGGCAGCCAGGTACGTCTGCAGCCTCTTCTCTGCGTCCGGGCCGGTCGCGTCGAGCTGCGTGGTCATCGCGAGGGCGTCGGACTGGCTGTGGGTCAGGGCCAGCACACTGTAGAGGTCGCACCAGGGGGAGTCGGGGCCGCTGTTCTGCTCGAACCACCTGCCGTGATTGCGGACCAACCGCGCGAAGTCCGCCCCGTCCAGCCCCTCCCACGGCCACGCCGTGGTGTTCAGGAGCACCTCGGACGGCGGCTGCGGCAACAGTCGGCCGGGCTCCGGCGGTACGTCCGCGTCGGCGGTGCGCAGCCAGTACCTGACGACCACGCCGAAGTTGCCGCCGCCGCCCCCGGTGTGTGCCCACCACAGATCATGGTGGGGATCGTCGGGCTCGCGCGTCGCGATCACGGTCCGCGCGTCGCCCGACTCGTCGACCACGACGACCTCGACCGCGTGCAGATAGTCGACGATCGAGCCGTGCATCCGCGACAGCGGGCCGTAGCCCCCGCCGAGGATGTGCCCGCCCGCACCCACATCGGGGCACGCCCCGCCGGGCAGCGTCACGCCCCACACCCGGAACAGCGTCTTGTAGACCGCGCCCAGCGTGGCACCGGCCTCGACGACGAACGCGCCGCGCTCTTCGTCGAATCCGACCGCCGACAGCCGCGACATGTCGATCACTACACGCACATCGGGATGCGCCACGAAGTCCTCGTAGCAGTGCCCTCCACTGCGCACCGCGACTCGCTTCCCCGCCCGTACGGCCCGGGAAAGGACCCGCTCTATTTCAGCGGCCGAACCCACCAGATGTATCTCGTCCGGCTCGCCGACGAAGCGCAGGTTCTCACCCCGTCGTAAGTCCTCGTACCTGATATCGCCGGGGGTCACGGGATTGATGTGCTTCACCGTGCTTCTCCTGCCTTCCGAAACGGACGTCAAACCGTCCTGTTGCGGTCGGATACTAATCCACCGGTCCTGCAGGGTAATTGGTGAGATCCGGGGAGAAGGGAAGTGGCGCGATGTGCGCGACGGCGGTGATGGCCGGGCCCAGGCCCGGTGCCGGTGGTGGCGCGGGCGGCGTCGGCCCGGATGAAGCGGTCGAAGGCGGTCGGGAGGAAGCCGGCCGGGAAGCCGGGACCGTGGTCGCGGACCTCGATGCGGATCTGTCCGTTGTCGTGGAGGCCGGCCACGGCTATGGGGCCGTGGCCGTGCTGCTGGGCGCTGTGGATCAGGTTCGTGACGGCTCTCTCCAGCCGGTCCTCGGGGAGTGCGGCGGCACGGCCGGCGGGGCAGTCGACGTGGGTGTTCTGCCTGGGCTCGAGCCGGTGCAGGACGTTCACCGTCTTCCGAAGGCGCCGCATGGGCGAACCGGACCGCCCGACCTGCTGTTCCCAGAGGCGTGGGGCGGTGTGGTGCGGACCGACTCCGATCACCCCGAGCCGGGCTTCGTCGTCACGCTTGCCCTGACAGGGCCTGTTCGTGCGCCGGAGCAGCAGGCGGTCCAGCTCTGGAGCCTGTTCCGCCACCAGAGCGCGGTCATGGGCGGTGGCCTCCAAAGCCAGGGTGATCAGGTGTCCAGGTGAGTCGGCGCCGAAGTCGGTGATGTCCCTGGTCTCGACGTGCCGGCCAGCGCCTCGACGGCGCTTTTCCAGTTCCGTCCGGTAGACCGGGAAGTCACCCTCGCCCGAGTCGGGGGTGGCCCGAGGACCAGGCGGCTCGGACACGGTGGTTGCGTTGAGCCCGTGATCGGCCACCAACAAGACGGCAAGAGCGACTGCCTCCATGCGGTTTGGGAAGAGGCGTTCCCAGGTGGCTGCGGTGTTGCCGGCGCCCGTCGCTCGGAGGCAGCGCGAAACGATCCTGGTGCGGCTTCCGTCGGATCCGACTGGATCCCCGAGGGTTCCGGCAGTGTCGGCGGTGTCGCGCCGCGAGGGTCAAGAGCCGCCGGGTTGCCCCGGCCGTGTGAGATCTCGTGATACGTGAGAGGGTCTGGTGGGTGAGCGAGACACCACCGAACACCCTGCAATACCGCTTTGACGGGCCAGAAGACGCTCTGGTCCTGATCCTGGGCCCTTCCCTCGGCACCACCTGGCCCAGGTTGTAGAGACCGTCCAGGGGCGTCTGCGCCAGTCCACTGCGGGCATGAAATTGCAGGTCGGAGCCTCTTGGTCCGAGAGCATCCGCCCAGTTGGTGATGGCTGTGTGATACGCGGGTGATATGGCGAGGCCCCGCCGAGGTCCGTCCTGGCGGGGTCTCTGCGCGGATCCGTGAGACGGAGAAGCCGCACCGGAGCGCTCCGGTGCGGCTTCTCCGTGAGGTTGAACGCGCTGGCGCGCACGATGCGGTCGGTGCCGCTAAGGAGTCCGAGTGCCTGTATCCCTCTCGGGTGCCTGATTTGCGATCGCACCCGCTTATCCGTCCGTACTGGGGTGCATTTCCCTCCCAGCGCGACCGGGACGCGTGAGTGCGGGAGCGGTTAAGGGCAAGTAGAGTGCCGAGGGGTACGTTGCATCGCGTCAACAACCGTCCCTGGTCATGGACGTGGCTGCTTTGCACCGGCTGATCGGCCGTTACCGCGAACTGCTGGGCATTCGGATGACCGATCCGTCACCGGCTACGACGAGGCAGGCCGACTGCTCGGACTGCCTCGCGGGCCGTTCACCCGCTGCGGCGGCGCGCCCTGTGCCGGCTGCGGGGGCTGCTCTCCCGGCCCGTCCGGTGAGTGAGTCCGCTGCGTCCTTATCACCACCAACGCGATCTGTCACCGAATATGAGGAGAAGCACTTCCCCAATGAACACCGTTTCGGAGATGAAGAAGATTCTCAGCATCAAGGGCTCAGTGGAGGTCGGGCAGGCAGGCAAGGTCCTCGACGACAACATGACGGACGTCTTCGGGTTGGGCTCCCCGGGCTTCGTCGAGCTGCGCAGTCGGGGCGAGGCCGTGTTCGGCATCGCCGTCCGTGGCGGCGAATCCACCATGAGCAGGACGATCGTCTGCACCGGCGCACGACAGGAGCCGTCGCATGCGGTCACCGGCTGAGTCGAGCGCATTCGTGATCGGCAGCGCCATCGTGCTGCCACCCGCGGTGGAGTCCGTCGCCGAGGCTGTGCGTTCGGGGAGGATCACCGAGGAGGAGCGTGAGCGGCTGGGGGTGACGAGCGTGCACGTCGGCGCGGAGCCGGCGCCGGTGCTTGCTGCGGCCGCGGCTCGTGCCGCTGCCGACGAGGCGGGGATCGAGCCCGAACAGGTTGGTCACCTGCTGCACGGACACACCTATTACCAGGGGCACGACTTCTGGTCACCCGCGCATTTCATCGCGCACGAAGCCGGCTTCGATCAGTGCGTTCCGATGTCCGTTGGGCAGATGTGCAACAGTGGCGCCGCGGCGCTGGGTATCGGCGTCGAGCGTGTTCGGCACACGGCCTCCGGCGAGCCGGTCCTGAGTGTGGTGACCACGGCGGACACGTTCGGCGGCAACGGCTTCGACCGGTGGGGCAGCGACTACGACACCGTGTACGGCGACGGCGCCACCTGCGTGATCCTGTCCCCGGAGGCCGGTGTCACGAGTGCGCCCGCCCTGCGTGTCGTCGCGCTGGACTCGCGTGCTCGGCCGCAGTTCGAGGCCATGTTCCGCGAGGGCGACACATTCGGCACCGTCCCTCACGAGTTGCGGGCGACCATCGACGTGAAGTCCACCAAACGCGCCTTCTTCGAACGTTCCGCCGGGACCTCCGAATTCCGCGACGCCGCGGTCAAGACGGTCGGCGAACTCGTCGACGGGGTGCTCGACACGGCCGGTGTGGATGTCGCCGACGTGGCGGCGACGATGCTCCCCCGGCTCAGCCCCAAGGTGCTCGAACTCATGTATGCCGAGGCGATCGATCCTCGGCTGGCGTCGACGCTGCACAGTGAGCGCGACGTGACCGGGCATCTGGGTGCGGGCGACTTCCTCGCGAACCTGGATCACCTGCGGCGCACCGACCTCGTCGCCGACGGGCAGTACGCGCTCCTCATAGGTGCCGGCGGCGGGTTCACTTGGTCGGTCGCGCTCGTGCAGAAGGTGTGCCCCGCGATCCCGCGCACCTGATCGCTCACCCGCGTGTTCCGCAACGCACCCACACCCTGAAGTGCCCGACGACATCTGGATTGGCAAGCGGAAACGGGGCTTTGGCCCGGAACCGGGCGTGGGCCAGGATGCCCCCACGAGCTGCCCCGAGTTTCGTAGAGTCCGATCTTGATTGGTTCAGGCGGACTGCGGGGTTTGTTCCTGGCTGCGCCAGAGGGCTTCCTCGTACTCGGCCGGCGGCACGTAGCCGAGCGCGGAGTGAAGGCGTTCTTCGTTGTACCAGGTGATCCACTGGAAGATCGCCCGCTCGACCTGGTCGACGCTCTTCCAGGGACCCTGCATCTCGATCAGCTCGGCCTTGAAGGTCCCGTTCAGCGCCTCGGCCATCGCGTTGTCATACGAGTCCGCGACGGAGCCGACGGAGGCGGAGGCGCCGATGTCGGCGAGCCGGTCGGTATACCGAATTGATACGTATTGCGACCCGCGATCGCTGTGGTGTATCAGTCCGGAGTCCTTCTTGATCCGGCGCCGTCAGAGCGCCATCTCCAGGGCGTCCAGGGGGAGTTCGGTCCGCATGTGGTTCGCGACCTGCCAGCCGACGATCATCCGCGAGTACACGTCCAGGACGAACGCCACATACGCCCATCCCGACCAGGTGCGGACATACGTCATGTCCGCGACCCACAGCTGATCGGGCCGGGAGGCGGTGAAGTCGCGGTCGACCAGGTCCGGCGGACGCGGCGCCGACGGTTCCGGAATCGTGGTCCGACGCCGCCGGCCACGGATGACGCCCTCCAGGCCCAGCTCGGCCATCAGCCTCTCGACGGTGCAGCGGGCCACCCCGTGGCCCTTGCGCCGAAGCGCGCGGGTGATCCGGCGGGCGCCATAGGCGCCGCCCGACTCCGCGTGGACCTCCTCGAGCAGCGGCATGAGCTGCTCGTCCCGGAGCCGACGGGCCGACTTCGGCCGCTTCTTGCGGGCGAAGTACGTCGACGGTGACAGCTCCAGCACCCGGCAGACGGGATCGACCCCAAGGCCCCTCTCGCGCAGGTGGTCGATCACCTGCTCGGCCGCGTCCGGGGACGGTCGATCTCCTGGGCAAAAAACACCGAGGCGGCTTTCAGGATCTCGTTCGCCCGCCGCAACTCCGCTACTTCTTTGCGGAGTTGCTTGAGCTCGTCCAGCTCGGCGGTGGTGAGCCGGTCGTCCCGCTCGCCGCGGTCGGCCTCGGCCTGGCGGACCCAGCCTCGCAGGGCCTCCTTGTGGATGCCCAGGTCCTTCGCGACGTGCGCGATCGGGCGGCCGGTGGTGCGGACCTCGCGAATCGCGCGCTCGCGCAGTTCGTCCGGACATTTACGGGGTGCTGCCATGGTGCTGGAGGATCTCCTTCGCCAGGACCGTAACCCTGGCATCAGGGACTCCACAAATCTCAGTACAGCTCAACTGCGGCTGTACCTGGTGTGCACACCGACGGGCATGCCGATCTTGTGGGCCCTGGCGAACCCGAAGCTGGACGAGCGCGAGGTGCTCACGGCGATGCTGGACCGCGAGCCCGATGCGGTCACCGACCGGCCCGGCCTGCTGCTGATCGCGGACAAGGGCTTCGCCTCCAAGGAGTTCGAGGCCGATCCGGCCTTGCGCGGGGCGGAGCTGCTGCGGCCGTCGTTCAAGCGGGAGAAACGCCGCAAGGGCGAGGCCCTGCTGAAGTCGGTGCGGCAGTTGATCGAGTCGGTGAACGACACCCTCAAGGGCCAGCTCGACCTGGAACAGCACGGCGGCCGGACCTTCGAGGGCGTCGCCGTCCGCGTCGCCCAACGCGTCCTCGCGCTGGCCGCGGCGATCTGGCACAACCACAAGACCGGACAGCCGGTCATGCGATCCCTGATCGCCTACGACCACTGATCACATCGGAATGACTCGTCTAGTGCCGCATCAGGCAACGTTCGCCCCGTCGCGACGCCCGGCACGCCCTCTCGCCGCACCGGCCGAAATCCCAAGTACATCCAGTACGAGGGCTTCCGGCCGGCACACCGAGAGCACGTACCGGACGCGCTCCTTGACGGGCAAACGTTGCCTGCCGCGGCACTAGCCCTCGGCGAGGCTTACTCGGACTCCGGCTACGTCGTGGTGCACGAGACCGGGGAGGCTTTCACGATCAAGCAGCTCCGCAGGCGCGCGTACAGGCTCATGGAGGTCCTTGGCCTGCGCAGAGTGCGTCTCTACGATGCTCGTGCCTCCTGCCTCACCTTCCTTGCTAACAACGGTGTGTCGGATCACATCCTCGCCCGGTGGGCCGGGCACACGAACGTGAAGACCACGAAGAAGTGGTATGTGAAGCCGGATGTGGAAGACCTCCGCGAAGCCGCCAGCACATGGGATGGCCTGCACGGTGAGCTGAACGGTCGCGCGTGAGGCCGGCGACGTATCCCAAGGGGTGGTTATCAGGTGCTGATCGGAGTGGCCCGAACGGTTTCCCGCCTCGTCGTCCCGGCCTCCGGGACGGCGCCACACGCTTTGCTGCAAACTGGGAACAGCCGGCAGCTGTGCTGATGAAGGAAGCAGCGTGTCGACGTGTGGACCAGGCGCGAGCGCGGCCAGCAGGACACGCTGCGTCAAGGGCGCCCGTGCACCCTGAGAGGCTCAGACTCGATCGATGAGGCTGTTGGCAGTGCTCGACGGGCCGAGCCGCGGATGCATCGGGCCAGCCGGTTTCCCCCGGCTGTGTGAGATTTTGTGAGACGTGAGAGGGTGCGGGGCGTGAGTGAGACACCGTCGAACACCCTGCAATACCGCTTTGACGGGCCAGAAGAGGCCCCGGTCCTGATCCTCGGTCCCTCACTGGGCACCACATGGCACATGTGGGACCGGCAGATACCGGAGCTCACCCAGCGCTGGCGGGTCCTCCGCTTCGACCTGCCCGGCCACGGCGGCGCCCCCGCCCGCCCGGCTGCCGCCGTCACCGAACTCTCCGACCGGCTGCTCGCCACCCTCGACGCACTGGGCGTGCGGCGCTTCGGGTACGCGGGCTGCTCCATCAGCGGAGCGATCGGCGCCGACCTCGCGCTGCGGCATCCGCACCGGATCGCCTCGCTCGCCCTGGTCGCCGCCTCGGCCCGGTTCGGCAGCGCCGACGAGTTCCGCCAGCGCGGGGTGGTCGTCCGCACCAACGGGCTGGAGCCGATGGCCCGCACTGCGCCCGAGCGCTGGTTCACCCCCGCGTTCGCCGCCGCGCAGCCGGCCATCGTCGAGTGGGCCGTCCAGATGGTCCGCACCACCGACCCCGGCTGCTACATCGCCGCCTGCGAGGCCCTGGCCGCCTTCGACATCCGCGCCGGACTCGACCGCATCACCGTCCCGACCCTCGCCCTGGTCGGCGCCGAGGACCGGGTCACCGGGCCGGGCGACGCCCGCACCCTGGTCGCGGGCATACCGGACGCCCGGCTCGCCCTCGTCCCCGGAGCCGCCCACCTCGCCCCGGTCGAACAGCCCGCGGCCGTCACCGATCTGCTCCTCACCCACTTCTCCACGGCCTGGCAGGACACCCTCGCCGGCATCCCCATGCCCGCCGACACCCCGCGGCTCTCGGCCCCCGTGCTGCCCGTCGCGGAGATCACCGCCGCCGAGCGGCCCGAGCCCCCGGCCACCGGGCGGCCCGACCCCTACGACCACGGTCTGCAAGTGCGCCGCGAGGTGCTCGGCAACGCCCATGTGGACCAGGTCACGGGCGAGGCCGACGAGTTCACGGGCGACTTCCAGGAACTCGTCACGCGGTACGCCTGGGGCGAGGTGTGGACCCGGGAGGGCCTGGACCGCCGCACCCGCAGTTGCGTCACGATCGCCGCGCTGGTGGCCGGAGGGCAGCTGGACAGCCTCGCCGCCCATGTCCGGGGCGCCCTGCGCAACGGCGTCGCACCGACGGAGATCAGGGAGGTGCTGATGCAGACCGCCGTGTACTGCGGCGTCCCGGCCGCAAGCGCCGCGTTCTCGGTCGCCCGGACCGTGATCCGGGAAGAAACCACGCCCCGGCCGTAGCAGGATGGGCCCCATGAACGCTGTGAACCCCGCGCACCTCACGCTGACCAAGAAGAAGCACTCCTGTGTCCGGCTGGAGAAGGAGGGGCGGACGCTGGTCGTCGACCCGGGCGGCTTCTCCGAGGAGGACGCCGCCGTCGGCGCCGACGCGATCCTGGTGACGCACGAGCACCCCGACCACTTCGACGAGCGGCGGCTGCGCGCCGCCCTGGAGGCCGACCCCGCCGTCGGGATCTGGACGCTCCGCAGCGTCGCCGACCGGCTCTCGGCGGCCTTCCCCGGCCGAGTCCACACGGTCGGTCACGGCGACACGTTCACCGCGGCGGGCTTCGACGTGCAGGTGCACGGCGAGCTGCACGCGGTGATCCACCCCGACATCCCGAGGATCACCAACGTCGGCTTCCTGGTGGACGGCTCGGTCTTCCACCCGGGCGACGCGCTCACCGTCCCCGACCACCCGGTCGACACGCTGATGCTCCCCGTGATGGCCCCCTGGAACAAGATCTCCGAGGTCATCGACTACGTGCGCGAGGTCGCGCCGCGCCGCGCCATCGACATCCACGACGCCCTGCTCACCGATCTCGCCCGGCCGATCTACGACAGCCAGATCGGTGCGCTCGGCGGCGCCGACCACGGCCGACTGGCCCCGGGGGACTCCACCGGCCTGTGACCTCCCGACGGCCCGCGCCCGTCGGAGCGAAGGGCGCTAGGTTTACGTACATGCGCATCGCCACCTGGAACGTCAATTCGATCACCGCCCGGCTCCCGAGGCTGCTGGCCTGGCTGGAGAGCACCGGCACGGACGTGCTGTGCATCCAGGAGACCAAGTGCACCGCCGAACAGTTCCCCACCGAGCAGCTCCGCGAGCTGGGCTACGAATCGGCGGTCAACGCCACCGGCCGGTGGAACGGGGTCGCACTGGTCTCCAGGGCCGGTCTGTCCGACGTCGTGACGGGCCTGCCCGACGGCCCCGAGTACGAGGGCGTGCAGGAGCCGCGGGCGATCTCCGCGACCTGCGGCCCGGTCCGGGTCTGGTCGGTGTACGTGCCCAACGGCCGCGAGATCGAGCACGCGCACTACGCGTACAAGCTGCGCTGGTTCGAGGCCCTGCAGAAGGCGGTCGCCGCGGACGCGGCGGGCTCGCAGCCGTTCGCGGTCCTCGGCGACTTCAACGTGGCCCCGACCGACGAGGACGTCTGGGACCCGGCCCTCTTCGAGGGCGCCACGCACGTCACCCCCGCAGAACGCGCCGCCCTCGCCGCGCTGCGCCAGGAGGGCCTGTCCGACGTCGTGCCCCGCCCCCTCAAGTACGACCGCCCGTACACCTTCTGGGACTACCGCGAGCTGCGCTTCCCGAAGAACAAGGGCATGCGGATCGACCTCGTCTACGGCAACACGCCCTTCGTCGCGGCGGTCCAGGACAGCTACGTCGACCGGGAGGAGCGCAAGGGCAAGGGCGCGTCCGACCACGCCCCGGTGGTCGTGGACCTCGGCCTCTGACGCCACGGACCGGTGCCCCGCCGTCGCCGCACGGCCGTTGTCAGTGGCCGCCGTTACGGTGGTTGCCGTCCTTATCCCGCTTGCTGGCTGCTTGCTGAGACCAGGACAGCCCCGCCCGTTCAGCGCCGGGCGGGGCCTCGGTCGTCCTCGGACCGGGCGGCCGCCTACCGGACGGCGGGCACGCCGTCCCGGCTCCGCCCGGTGCTCCGGCGCGTCCCGAGCACGGTCCAGCCGGTGCCCAGCGCCAGGACCATCAACAGCGCGCTCACCCAGAGCGGCGACCGGAAGCCGAACCCTGCGTCGATCGCGAGCCCGCCGAGCCACGGCCCGAGCGCGGCGCCCACATTGAACGCGGACGTCGCGAACGAGCCGGACAGCGTCGGCGCGTCGGCCGCCAGCCGGAACACCCACGACATCAGCGCAGTCCCCGTGCCGAAGGCGAGCATCCCCTGGACGAGGACGAGGAGCACCGTCGCGACCGGGCTGCCGGCGGTCAGCGCGAAAACGGCCCAGCCGACGGCGAGCAGGGCCAGCCCGCCCGCGGTGAGCGCGACCGGCCGCGCGTCCACGACCCGCCCGGTGATGGTGACCCCGATGAACGAGCCCAGGCCGAACAGGGCGAGCAGCACCGGCACCCAGCCCTGGCCGAGCCCGGTGACGCGGGTGGCGAGCGGTTCGACGTAGGAGAACGCGCAGAACGTCGCTCCCTGCACGAGGGCGCTGGTCAGCAGCGTCAGCAGCAGCCGCGGACCGGTCAGGGCCCGCAGTTCGGTCCCGGCGGACGCCGGGGCGGACCGTCGGCCCCCGGGGATCGTCCTGGCGATCACGACGGCGGCCGGGACGCAGACCAGCGCCACCGCCCAGAACGCCGACCGCCAGCCCAGGTGCCCGCCCAGCACCGCCCCGGCGGGCACCCCCGCCACGCAGGCGACGGTGACGCCCCCGACCACCACGGCCGTGGCGCGCGCCCGGGCCCCGGGGCCGACCAGGGACACCGCGGTCACCAGCGCCACGGCCCAGAATCCGGCGTTCGCGAGCGCCCCGACGACACGTGTCGCCAGGAGCACCCCGTAGTGCGGGGTGAGCGCCCCCACGACGTGGACGGCGCCGAAGACGCAGAGGAAGAACAACAGGGCGCGGCGGTGCGGCCAGCTCCGGCTGAAGAGGGCCATGAGCGGCGCCCCGGCGATCATCCCGACCGCGAAGGCCGAGGTGAGCAACCCGGCGGCGGGAATGGACACCTGGAGGTCGGCGGCGATGTCCGAGACCAGACCGGACAGCATGAACTCTGACGTGCCCTGGGCGAAGACGGCGAGCCCGAGCGCGTATACGGCGAATGGCATGAAGGAACCCCATGAACGGCTGACGGATGGACCGGGTGGAGGGGGGCGGGCCGCGCCCGGACGTCGTGACGGGACGACGGTCGGCGACGCGGAGGACGTCCGGGTGTCCGGGACGGAACCGGCCGGGCGGTGAACGCCGGGACGGGGAACCCGCGCACGAGCGCGGACGGGAAACGCGCGGCCCACACGAGGAGGGTCCGCGGCGGCAGCCGGGCAGGAGCGGCACTCCCGGCGGCTACGGCCGTGGGGGAGCGCACTCGATTCTGACATGGCCACCGGGGGACCGGTGGCTAGCCTCTGTTCGCCTCGGGGCTGGACATGGCCGCGAAGCTACCAGCCGACGCGGGTGCGACGCCACCCCGTTCCCGGTCCATGGCCCGGTGCGGGGCCCGTTCCCGGTCCCGTACCCGGACGCAGGCCCGCGCGCCCTGTGGTGCGTATTCCGGATGGGATGCGACCCTGACTGGTATGAACATCCCTTTCCTGGACAACTGGCGTAAGCGGAACGACGGTACGCGAGGACCGGGGCTCGCCTCGGCCGTGGCGGCCGATCCCGAGGGCGTGGCGGAGCTGCTCGCCGAGTGCGAACTGCTGCGTGTCCGGGCGGAGCAGCGTGGCCTCGAACTGGACGACAGTCCGGCCTCGTTGGCGGCCCTCGACCAGTTGCCGCCGCGCTGGCGCGACGATCCCGAGGAGCTGCCCTGGCTGGGCAACGACGCGGGGCTGTACCTCGGCACGGTCCTGGTGCGCAATGTCCCCGGCGCGGTGTGGAGCATCTGGCCGAGCGGGCGCCCCGTGGTGCGGCTCGCCTCGGGGCGGGAGATCGACGTGGTCGAGGCGGGGCTGGACTGGGCGATGGCCGGAAGCCCCGAGCTCTCGCAGGTGTACGCGGAGTCGGCCGAGGGATAGGGCTCTCCGTAAAATCGAAAAAGAATCCTTATATCCTGTTTATGCGTGTCGTCGGTGAAGTCCCTTTTTTCGCTGGATAGTTTGCGCTGACCTCGACAAAGCGAAGAGTGGGTGGGGCAGCGCATGGCCGTCGATCCGTTGATCGAACTGCGGGACGTCAACAAGTACTACGGACGGTTGCACGTACTGCGGGACATCGATCTCACCGTCGGACGCGGCGAGGTGGTGGTGATCATCGGCCCCTCCGGCTCCGGCAAGTCGACGCTCTGCCGGACCATCAACCGGCTGGAGACCATCGAGTCGGGCCGTATCGTGATCGACGGCAGGCCCCTTCCCGACGAGGGGAAGGCACTCGCCGGGCTCCGCGCCGAAGTGGGCATGGTCTTCCAGTCGTTCAACCTCTTCGCGCACCGGACCGTGCTGGCCAATGTCTCGCTCGCCCAGCTCAAGGTCCGCAAGCGGAAGAAGGACGAGGCCGACCGGCGCTCCCGGGAACTGCTGGAGCGGGTGGGACTCGCCACGCACGCCGACAAGTTCCCCGCCCAGCTCTCCGGCGGTCAGCAGCAGCGGGTGGCCATCGCCCGCGCCCTCGCCATGGATCCCAAGGCCCTTCTCTTCGACGAACCCACCTCGGCCCTCGACCCCGAGATGATCAACGAGGTCCTCGAAGTCATGCGGCAGCTCGCCCGGGACGGCATGACCATGGTCGTCGTCACGCACGAGATGGGCTTCGCCCGCTCCGCCGCGAACCGCGTGGTCTTCATGGCCGACGGCCGGATCGTCGAGGACCGCACTCCCGAGGCGTTCTTCACCGCCCCGGAGAGCGACCGCGCCAAGGACTTCCTGTCCAAGATCCTCAAGCACTGACGGGGGCTGCCTGTTGCGTACGAGAAGAGTTCTGGCCGCCTGCGCCGGTCTCCTGCTGGCCGTGCTGGCCGCCGGATGCGGGAAGGAGGGCAGCCCGCCGGTGAAGGGGCCGAGGCCCGACCAGCTGCCCGTCTACCGGGTCGACACCGCCTTCCGGCTTCCCCAGTCGCCGACCTGGACCGCGGCGAGGAAGCGCGGCTTTCTGCGGGTCGGGGCCAAGGAGGACCAGCCGTACCTCGGCGAGAAGGACCCGGCCACCGGAACCTACTCCGGATTCGACATCGAGATCGCCCGGATGACGGCCGCCTCGCTCGGCTTCGACCCGAAGACCATCCGCTTCCGGACCATCGCCTCCGCCAACCGCGAGACTGCGCTGCAGAACGGCCAGATCGACTTCTACGTCGGCACCTACACCATCAACGACCTGCGCAAGAAGCTCGTCGGCTTCGCCGGGCCCTACTACATGGCCGGCCAGTCGCTGCTCGTGCGCACCGACGAGCACGACATCCACGGTCCCCAGGACCTGGCCGGAAGGACGGTCTGCTCGGCGGCGGGATCGACCCCGTACCAGCGCATCGCCGCCGAATACCCGAAGGCGGTCCTGGTCTCCTACGACACGTACTCGATCTGCGTCGACAACCTGCTCACCTACCAGGTCGACGCCGTCACCACCGACGACGCGATCCTGCTCGGCTTCGCGGCCAAGGCGCCCGACGAGCTGAAGGTGGTCGGCAAGCCGTTCTCGAGGGAGCCGTACGGCATCGGCGTCCCGCGGAGCGACAACGCGCTGCGGTTCGCCATCGACGGCGCCCTGGCGGCCAACGAGCGCAACGGCAACTGGAAGAAGGCGTTCGAGGCCACGCTCGGTCTGTCCGGAACGCCCGCGCCGACCCCGCCGCCCATCGACCGCTACCCGGCCGGCTGAGAGGACGGGACACGACATGGACGTACTCACGCACAACTTCTCGCTGTACGGCAAGGGCTTCCTCGGTACCGTCGAGCTGACCGTCTACTCCTCCGCCCTGGCCCTGCTGCTCGGCTTCGTCATGGCCTCCTGCCGGGTGGCGCCCGTCGGCTCGCTGCGGGTGCTCGGCACGGCATGGGTGACGGTGCTGCGCAACACCCCGCTGACCCTGCTCTTCTTCGCCGTCCTGCTCGGGCTGCCGCGTTTCGGCCTGGTGCTCCCCTTCAAGGTCTTCGCGGTCCTCGCGCTCGGCTGCTACACCTCCGCCTTCATCTGCGAGGTGCTGCGCTCCGGCATCAACACCGTGCCCAAGGGACAGGGGGAGGCGGCCCGCAGCCTCGGCATGACCTTCGGCCAGACGCTCAACCACATCGTGCTGCCGCAGGCGTTCCGCTCGGTGATCCCGCCGATCGGCTCGACGCTCATCGCCCTTGCCAAGAACTCCGCGATCGCCGGGGCGTTCAGCGTCATCGAGCTTCTCGGCACCTACAAGACCCTCAACGAGCTCGGATACAGCATCATCTGGAGCTTCGTCTGGATCGCCGTCGGCTACCTGATCATCACCCTGTCCATCAGTGCGCTCTTCAACGCGATGGAGAAGCGCTGGGGAGTCGCCCGATGACCACCCGCACCGCGCCGGCCTCGACCGCCCTCTACGACGTTCCGGGACCCGCCGCCCGCAGGCGCCACCGCACGTACGGGATCGTCTCGACGGCCCTGATCCTCGCCGCCGCCGGCTGGATCGTCTTCCTGCTCCTCGAAACCGGACAGTTCAGCGGGGCCAAGTGGACGCCCTTCGCGTACAAGGGAATTCAGGAACTCCTGCTGCGCGGCCTGGGCAACACCCTCAAGGCGTTCGCGTACGCCGCGGTGCTCTCCCTCGTGCTCGGGGCGGTGCTCGCCGTCGGCAGGCTCTCCGACCACCGGGCCGTGCGCTGGGTTTCGACGCTGCTCGTCGAGTTCTTCCGGGCCATGCCCGTGCTGGTGATGATCTTCTTCGTCTTCGTGGCGCTGAAGGCGCAGCCGCTGACCGCGCTGGTCACCGGGCTGGCGCTGTACAACGGCTCGGTGCTCGCCGAGGTGTTCCGTACCGGGATCAACTCCGTGGACCGCGGCCAGCGCGAGGCGGCGTACGCACTCGGGATGCGCAAGACCCAGGTCACCACGTACGTGCTGGCCCCGCAGGCGGTGCGCGCCATGCTGCCCACGATCATCAGCCAGCTGGTGGTGGCGCTGAAGGACACCTCGCTCGGCTTTCTGATCACCTATGAGGAGTTCCTCCACGCGGGCAAGCTCATCGCGTCCAATCTCGACTACGATCTTCCCTTCATCCCCGTGGTGATGGTGATCTCGCCGATCTACATCGGGATGTGCATGCTGCTCTCCTGGTTCGCGACCTGGGTGGCCAGGCAGGAGCGGCGCAGCCCGAAGACAAAGGCGGTGGAGGTGGCCCCGGCCGAACCGGGAACGGTGCTGCCGGGAGTGCGGTAGCCGGGAACCGCCGCGAGGCGGCTCCCGAGGAGCGGTACCCGTCCGGCGGCAGCCGGTGATCACTCCTCGCGCACGGGACGGACCCGTACGCACGCGCGCATGTGCGCGTGTTGCGTCGGGTCCGCCGCGGCCGAGGAGAAGGTCAGCTGCGAGCCGGCCGGGCCGCTCCCCGCGCACGGCGGTGCCGAACTCGTGCGACGGGGCGGCGCGGCGCCGGCGCCCGGCTCACCTCAGCGCGCTCCTGGCACGCCAGTCGGCCCAGGACACGTTCCAGTTCCCGTACCCGTTGCCCTCGGCGACCGTGCCCTTGGCGTCCGCGCCGGTGATCTCGAAGGGGTCGCCGACGCGCACCTGCCGGTACAGCTCGGCGGCGTTCGCGTCGCTCATCCCGACGCAGCCCGAACTGCGGTTGGCCACCCCGAAGTGGGCGGCGTTCCACGGGGCGGCGTGGGCGTACATCCCCGACCAGGTCAGCCGCATCGACGAGTCGACCATCTTGTCGTAGGCGTCGCCCAGCCCGACCGTCTCCGAGCGCATGTTGATCGTGCCCTCCTTGGACATCAGCACGGCCGTTCCGCGCCACGAGGCCTTCACGCCGCCCGGGGTACCGGCCGACATGGGCACGTCCAGCACGGTCTTCCCGTCCCGCTTCAGCGCCAGCCGGTGCCGGTCGAGGTCGACCTTGACCACCTGGTGGGCGCCGATGCTGAACGTGGTGCGGTAGTCGCGCACGAACCAGCCGCCGGAAGGGCCCGAGTCGACACCGTTGAGAGCGGCGTCGAGCGTGACCTTCGTGCCGGACTTCCAGTACTCCTTGGGGCGCCAGTCGACACGGTCGCGGCCGGAGTAGTCCCGCAGCCAGCCCCAGGAGCCCTCGGTGTTGTTCGAGGTGGTGACCTTCAGCGCCTTCTCGACCGCGGCCCGGTTCTTCACCGGGTTGTCGAAGACGATCGACAGTGGCTGGGCGATGCCGACCGTGGTGTTCTTGCCGGGGACCAGGGTGAGCTTGTTGACCTTGTCCGCCGCGGCGGTGGTGAACCGGGCCTCGGCGCTGCCGCCCCCGGTGTCCCGCGCCTCGACCCGGTACGCGGTGCCGGGTGCGGCCGGCCGGTCCGACGTCCAGGTCCGCCCGTTCGCCGATATCCGGCCGGTGAGCGCGTCGCCCCCGTCCGCGCGCACCGTGACCGCCTTCAGCTTCCCCGCGTCCACGGTCACCTTCACCGGCTGTCCGGGGGCGGCGCCGGAGCCTCGGAGGTTCACCGAGATCCTGGTTTCGTGCGCGGGCGCGTTCCCGGTGCCCTTCCCCGAGTCCGTCCCGGAGTCCGACGCGGACGCGCCGTTGCAGGCGGTGAGGGAGAGGCCCAGCACCGTGGCCCCGGCGATCAGGGTGAGCCGGGCGGGGCGGGCGAGCGGTGACGTGCGGCGGGTGCGCCGGCGTGCGGACGACAAGGGAGGACCTCCAGGGCAGTGCTTCTCGATGAGGGAAGAGGTGCGCCTCCGACGATAGGTTCCGCAAACCGGTTGAAAACCCGGAAATCCCCTGTGTGACATCGGTCGCAGCGCAACGGTCATCGTCCGGTCACATACGCCGCTCGGCACGGTCACGGACCGCTGTGAGCATCCTTCTCGCCCCGCGGAGCCGACGAGCGGGGCGGAACAGGGAGGGCCACGAAACATGTCAGCGCTGCTCGCCACCGAGGACCGCGGCCGTGACCGGGAATCGCGGATACGCGTCCTGACCGCCGACGAACACCGGGCCTTCCTGGCCACCCGCACCGACGCGAGCTTCCTGCAGCACCCGTCCTGGGCCGAGGTGAAGGACCAATGGGCCGCCGAGACGATCGGCTGGCACGACGACTCCGGCGAGCCAGCCGGGGCCGCACTGGTCCTGTACCGCCAACTCCCCGGAACCCGGAAGTACTTCGCCTACCTACCCGAGGGGCCGGTGGCCGACTGGGCCGACCCCGGCATCGACCGCTGGCTGGACCCGCTCATGACGCACCTGCGAAGGGCCGGCGCCTTCGCCGTCAGGATCGGTCCCTCGCCCGCGTACCGCCGCTGGGACGCCGCCCGCCTCAAGGCGGCCACCGGCCCGGGCCGCAAGATCGGTGACGTGCTGGCCACCGAGGTCGATCCGCTCGGCACCGCCGTCGCCGAACGTCTCCGGGCCCGGGGCTGGCGCCGCTGCGGAGGCGACACGGGCGGGGACGCCGACGCGCAGCCCCGCTACGTCTTCCGGGTGCCGCTCACCGGACGGACCCCCGGTGACCTGTGGTCCGGGCTCAACCAGGAATGGCGCCGCAACGTCCGCAAGGCCGAGAAGGCCGGGGTGCGCGTCGTCGTCGGCACCGCGGCCGAACTCCCCGAATTCCACCGGCTGCTGCGGATCACCGAGGAACGCGACGGCTTCCGCCTCGGTCGTTCCCTCGCCTACTACCAGCGGCAGTACGCCGTGCTCAACGCCGAACACCCCGGCCGCATGAGGCTCTACCTCGCCGTCCACCAGGGCGAGATCCTGGCCGCCCACACCATGATCAACACCGGCCGGCGGGTCTGGTACCAGACCGGCGCCTCCGCCGACCACCGCCGCGAGGTTCGTCCCAGCAACGCGCTCCAGTGGAAGATGATGCTGGACGCCCACGCCCTCGGCGCCGATGTGCACGACATGCGCGGGGTACCCTCCACCCTTGACCCCGACGACCGCCCCTTCGGACTGCTGCGCTGGAAGCTCGGCACCGGCGGGCAGGTCGTCGAGACCCTCGGAGAGTGGGAGGCATCGGTGGGCGGAGCCACCAACAACGCCCTGTACCGGGCGTTCCAGAGCTACATGGCCCGCCGATGACGGCCGCCGCCACCACGCACCCCGCGAAGACCCCGGAGCGCGGCTCTGGCTCGGTGCTGCGCAGCGGCGCCCTCATGGCGTCCGGTTCCCTCGTGTCCCGGGCCACCGGCTTCGTCCGCTCCGCCGTCGTCGTCGCCGCGCTCGGCACCGGACTCCAGGCCGACGGATACACCGTCGCCAACACCGTGCCGAACATCCTCTACATGCTGCTCATCGGCGGCGCGCTCAATGCCGTGTTCGTCCCCGAACTGGTGCGTGCCGCCAAGAACCACGCCGACGGCGGAGCCGCGTACACCGACCGGCTGCTCACCGTCTGCACGACCGGGCTGCTCGTCCTCACCGCGCTCACCGTCGTCGGCGCACCCTGGATCGTCTCGCTCTACGCCCCCGGCTACCACGGCGAACAGGCCGAGCTGACCATCGCCCTGACCCGCTACTGCCTGCCGCAGATCCTCTTCTACGGCCTGTTCACACTCCTGGGCCAAGTCCTCAACGCCCGCGACCGGTTCGGCGCGATGATGTGGACCCCGGTCCTCAACAACCTCGTGATCATCGCGGTGTTCGGGATCTACCTGGCCGTCGCGGCGGGCTCCGACGGCACGTTGAGTGCCACGCAGGCCCGCTGGCTCGGCTGGGGTACGACCGCCGGGATCGTCGTGCAGACGCTCGCCCTGCTGCCCTCGCTGCGCGCCGCGAGGTTCCGCTGGCGGCCGCGGTTCGACTGGCGGGGCAGCGGGCTGACGCGCCCGCTGCGCGCGGCGGGCTGGCTCGTCCTGCTCGTGCTCACCAACCAGATCGCCTACTGGGTGGTCACGCGGCTGTCCACCGCCACCGGCCAGCACGCCGTGGAACAGCATGTGGCGGGCGGGCCCGGCTACACGGCGTACAGCTACGCCTACCAGTTGTGGGTCGTGCCGCACGGCATCGTGACCGTCTCGCTGGTCACCGCCCTCATGCCCCGGATGAGCCGGGCCGCGGCCGAGGGCGACCTGGCGGGGGTGCGCAGCGACGTCTCGTACGCCCTGCGGACCTCGGCCGCGGTCGTGGTGCCCGCGGTGACCGTGCTGTTCGCTCTGGCGCCATGGGTGATGGGCGCCGTGTACGGGTACGGGCGCACCAGCGACGCCGACATCGTGGTCATGGCGGGCATGATGGCGGCGTTCGCACCCGGTCTGATCGCCTACTCCGGTCAGTACGTGCTCTCGCGCGCGTTCTACGCGATGAGCGACACCCGTACCCCCTTCCTCCTCAATCTGGTGATCGCCGCCCTCAACGCCGGGCTGTCCGTCGCCGCGTACCTGCTGCTGCCGGTCCGCTGGGCCGTGACGGGCATGGCCGGGGCGTACACGGTGGCCCTGTTCGCGGGCTTCGGCGTCACCGCGTACGTGCTGCACCGCAGGATCTCCGCGCCCCGCACCGGGGGAGTCCCGGGTGCCGGGGCCGTCCCGGGCAAGGGTCTCGACACGGCCTCGCTGCTGCGGTCGCCGGGACTGTGGGCGCAGGTACGCCTGGTGGTCGCGGGGGTGCCGGCCGGGCTGCTGGGCCACGTGACCGCCCGCGCCTGCGACGGGCTCGGCGACTTCGCCGCGGTGGGGGCGGGGACCGTCGTGCTCCTGCTCACGTTCGTGCTGCTGGCCCGGCCGCTGCGGCTGCGGGAGATCGGCACCGCCCTCGCGGCGGCCCGGGGCCGGCTCCGACGCACCTGAAGCCCGCGCGGGCCGCACCGGGCCCGGGCCGACTCCGATGTGCACGGCGACCGTGTGAAGCGTTCGTCGGTTCGAATCCACTCCTTGATCGCTGGGATACTGCTGCCATGCCTCGCGTGCTCCTGATCGAAGACGACCCCTCCGTACGGGAAGGGGTCGAGCTGGGGCTGCGGCGGCGCGGTCATGAGCTGAGGGGCGTCGAGACCGGCGAGGAGGGGCTGGCGGCCCTGGCGGAGTTCCGGCCCGAGCTGGTCCTGCTCGACCTGATGCTGCCCGGGATGAACGGGGTCCAGGTCTGCCACCGGATACGGGAGACCAGCCAGCTGCCGATCATCATGCTCACGGCGCGCGGGGACGACTTCGACGTGGTCGTCGGCCTGGAGGCCGGGGCCGACGACTACATCGTCAAGCCCGCCCGCACCGAGGTGATCGAGGCGCGGATCCGCGCCGTACTGCGCAGGCTCGCCGAACCCGCGGGCCGCGACGGCATCGAGTTCCACGGCGAGCTCGCCATCGACCGCGCCGGGCTGTCCGTCGCCAAGGCCGGGCAGCGGCTCCTGCTCGCCCCCTCCGAACTGAAGCTGCTCCTGCACCTCTCCGCCTCGCCCGAGCAGGTCTTCAGCAGGCAACAGCTCCTCGAATACGTCTGGGAGCACAGCTACCACGGGGACGCCCGGCTGGTCGACGCCTGCGTACGACGGCTGAGGCAGAAGATCGAGGACGTGGCGGGCAGCCCCCGCTACATCCAGACCGTCCGCGGCTTCGGTTACCGTTTCGGGCCGCTCGCATGAGACTGCGCCCCGTTCTTCGACCCACCCGGTCCGGGCTGCGGACCCGGCTCGTCGCGGCCTTCCTCCTGGTCGCCGCGATCAGCGCCGTCACCACCGCGACCCTGACCTACCGTGAGGCCCGCTCCGCCATCCTCCAGCAGGCCCAGGACACCGCCGTGGACCAGTTCCGCGACCGGATCGGCACCCTGGCCATGACTCTGCCCGTGGAGCGCGAGCACCTGCGCCGGGCCTGCCAGTCCCTGGCCAGGGAGGGCAAGCCGCACACCTGGCGGGTCTTCGCCGAGTACGGGGACATCAAGGTCTCCTCGACGGACCGGCCCACTTCCGACGTGATCACACCCGCTCTGCGCGAGGCCGCCCGGGGCAGCACGCACGGCTCGTTCCAGCGCGTCGTCAAGGACGGGGATCCCTGGTTGACCGTGGGCATGCCCGCGCTCTTCGACCGGGGCGACGGTCGGCAGCCCACCGGCCTGGTCCTGTACGCCGTGATGCCGCTCACCACGGAGGAGGCCAATGTCGCCGCCATGGTCACCGCGGCCCGTGACGGCGCCCTGCCCGCACTGGCGATCGCGGTGATCCCCGCCCTGCTCGCCGCCCGCAGTGTGCTGCGCCCGGTGCGCGACCTGGAACGGGCCGCGGCCGGCATCGGCAGGGGGGAGCTCGACACCCGCATCGAGGTCAAGGGATCGGACGAACTCGCCGAACTCGCCCGCACGTTCAACGAGTCGTCGACGAAACTCCAGGAGTCGGTGGCGGAACTCCAGCGGGCGGAGGCGCGGGCCAGACGCTTCGCCTCCGACGTGTCGCACGAACTGCGCACCCCGCTCGCCGGGATGCTCGCGGTCACCGAGGTGCTCGACGAGGACGCCGCGCAGCTGAACGCCGACACCGCCGCGGCCGTGCGGCTGATCAGCGTCGAGACCGGGAAGCTCGCCACCCTCGTCGAGGACCTGATGGAGATCTCCCGGTTCGACGCGAAGGCCGCCGACCTCCATCTCGACGAGGTGGACGTCGCCGAGACCATCCGCAAGACCCTGCAGAACCGGCACTGGCAGGACCGGGTCGACACCGAACTCGCCGACGGCGTACGGGCGATGCTCGATCCGCGCCGCTTCGACATCGTCGTCGCCAACCTGGTCGGCAACGCGCTGCGGCACGGCTCGTCGCCCGTCACCGTACGGCTGCGGACGGAGCGGCGGGGTGCGGAGCGGTGGCTGGTGACCGAGGTCGCGGACAGCGGGCCGGGCATCGACCCCGCGGTCCTGCCGCACATCTTCGACCGGTTCTACAAGGCCGACGCGGCCCGCACCCGGTCGGCTGGCAGCGGACTCGGGCTGGCGATCACCCAGGAGAACGTTCGGCTGCACGGCGGTACCGTGCGCGCGGCCAACGGACCCGGGGGAGGGGCCGTCCTCACCGTGGAACTGCCGTTGGAGGGGACGTGAGGCGCGTACGACTGCCTGCCCTGCTGCTGCCCCTCGTGGTGGTGGCCACGGGCGGGTGCGGCATACAGGAGACCGAGATCGTCGAGGTCGGTGATCCGGCGACCGTGGCGGTGGCCCCGGGACGCGAACAGGGCACCCTGCTCTACTTCGTGTCACCGCCGCCCGCGAAGCGCCTGATGCCCGTCGTGCGGCCGGTCGACCTGACGGTCCATGACCGGCCCGACGGCACGGGGGCGGTGCGTGCGTGGCGCGGCTCCGACAAGGCGATCGCCATGCTCTTCGACGGCCCCGACGAGGCCGAGACCGCCGCGGGCCTGCGCACCGAACTGCCGCACGCCGACGCCATGTCGACCCCGAGCCTGACCCTGGGGCCGGACGGGGTGCTGGTCCGGCTGAGCACACCGGTCGGGGAGCTGTCCGGCATCGCCCGGCAGCAGCTGATCTGCACGGCCGCGCAGGCACTCACCTCGGGCCGCGCGGTGGCGGTACGGGTGTCCGGCACCGACGGGACCATCGGGCCGGACCACTGCACCCTGTGAGGACGGCACCCGCCTCCCCGGCCGGCCGCCCGGTGCTCGGCCGGTGGTCCGGTCCTCGGCGGGTGGCCCGGTGCTCAGCCGGTCGCCCGGTGCGAGGTGCGCGGCGCGGGGACGGGCGACTGCGCGGCCCTGGTGACATCGGCGACCAGCTCCACCACGTCGGGGCCGTACGCATGGGAGTTGACCACCTTCCGCAGCAGGCAGAACGTACTGTTCCCGTACTTGCGGGCCAGCTTCTCGTGATTGCGGGCCAGGTAGCGGGAGGCCGCCTGATTGGTGACGGCCTGCTGGCCGCAGAACAGAAAGACCGGGCGGGCGCCCTGACTGGCCGTCAGCCTGGCTGGCAGCACGTGCTCGGCGACGCCCTTCTCCGCCCGGTGGCGTTCCGTGCCTATCTGGAACGCGCTCCGGTCCGGGCCGGGTTGGGATCGGTGTTGATCCGTACACCGGGCAGCAGCGAATGCGGATGGGCGGCCGCGGCATGGTAGCGGTCGCGTGCGACCGGGCCTACGGCGCTCCTGACGGCGTGGGCGGTGCGGCGCTACCCTGCGGCGGACAATCCTTCACCGGAGGTGCGCATGCGACGATCCCTCGCTCGGAAAGTGTCGTTGACGGCGGTGCTCGCCGCCGTCGCCACGATCGGGGCGGCCGCCCCGTCGTCCTCTTCGGCACCGCCCCACGCGCCGACCCCCAAGTCGCCGGTGGCGGTGGGCTACGGAGGGGCGGTCGCCAGCGTCGACGCGGACGCCTCGGCCGCCGGGATCGAGGTGCTCCGCAGGGGCGGCAACGCGGTGGACGCCGCGGTGGCGACGGCCGCCGCGCTGGGCGTGAGCGAACCGTACTCGTCCGGGCTCGGGGGCGGCGGCTACTTCGTCCACTACGACGCCAGGAAACACACCGTGGAGACGATCGACGGCCGGGAGACCGCCCCGCGCAGCGCCGACTCCTCGCTGTTCCTGGAGAACGGCAAACCGATCGCCTTCGACGACGCCGTCACCAGCGGGCTGAGCGTGGGCACCCCCGGCACCCCCGCCACCTGGGCCGCCGCACTCGACGCCTGGGGCAGCAAGTCGCTGCGGGAGGTGCTGAAACCGGCCGTACGGCTCGCCAGGGACGGCTTCGTCGTCGACGGCACCTTCCGCTCGCAGACCGAGGCGAACCAGGCCAGGTTCGCGGACTTCCCGGCGACCCGGAAGCTCTTCCTGCCGGGCGGCCGGCTGCCGGTGGTCGGTTCCGTCCTCAAGAACCCGGACCTGGCGCGCACCTACGAGCTGGTGGGCCGCGAGGGGGTCGGCGAGCTGTACCGGGGCGAGGTGGCCGACGACATCGTACGCACCGTGCGCAGGCCGCCGGTGGATCCGGGAGCCTCCAGGGCCGTGCGCCCGGGCGACCTCACCGCCGAGGACCTGCGTTCGTACCGTGTGCTGCGCCAGGCCCCGACGAAGGTCCGCTACCGGGGCCTGGACGTGTACGGCATGGCGCCCTCCTCGTCCGGTGGCACGACCGTCGGCGAGGCACTCAACATCCTTGAGGGCACGGACCTTTCGAGGGCGACCGAGACGCAGTACCTGCACCGCTTCATCGAGGCGAGCCGGATCGCGTTCGCCGACCGGGGCCGGTGGGTCGGCGACCCGGCGTTCGAGGACGTACCGACGCGGGAACTGCTGCGGCAGCGCTTCGCGGACTCGCGGGCCTGCCTGATCAAGGACGACGCGGTGCTGACCAGCCCGCTCGCCCCGGGGGACCCGAGGCATCCGTCGTCCGGCTGCCGGAGCGGGGGACCGGCCGCCCCGACGACGTACGAGGGCGAGAACACCACGCACCTGACGACGGCCGACAAGTGGGGCAACGTCGTCGCCTACACCCTCACGATCGAGCAGACGGGCGGCAGCGGCATCACCGTCCCCGGGCGTGGCTTCCTGCTCAACAACGAACTGACGGACTTCTCGTTCGCCCCGGCCTCCCCGGCCGTCCACGACCCCAACCTGCCCGGTCCGGGCAAGCGGCCCAGGTCCTCCATCTCCCCGACGATCGTGCTCAAGGACGGCCGACCGGTGCTGGCCCTGGGCTCTCCGGGCGGTGCCACGATCATCACGACCGTGCTGCAGTCGCTCATCGGCACCGTCGATCGCGGACTGCCGCTCGTCGAGGCCATCGCGGCGCCGCGCGCCAGCCAGCGCAACGCGGCGGCCACGGAACTCGAACCGGGGCTCTGGAACAGTCCGGTGCGGGCACGCCTGGAGGCCCTGGGACACGTCTTCAAGCCCAACCCGGAGATCGGGGCGGCGACGGGCGTGCAACGCCTCCCGGACGGCCGGTGGCTGGCGGCGGCGGAGAAGGCGCGCAGGGGAGGCGGGTCGGCGATGGTCGTCCGGCCCGCCGGAAGCCCCTGAGTAGCTGATGTCCCGTCAATAGCATTTATTACGGGGCCGTTTGGTCGCATCCGTCGGGTGGCGAAACGGCCCCGCAGTCTTGACGAGGGCATGGCCTCGGGTCCATCTTTGCGGCGTCGGTAAGGAAAGTTTCCTAATAGAAGGGCCACCCCCTGTGCGTACTCGAACGCTCGCCCTCTCCGCAGCTTCCGTCGTAACCCTGTTCGCGACCGCCGCGCTGTCGTCGGCCGCCGAGGCCCGCCCCGCGCCGGACGCCGCGGCCGCCCCCACCGCCTCCCGCGCGGGCTCCGCCGCCGCGGCGACCGGCGCGGGGGTCGAGGAGGGCTCCGTCAGCGCGGCCGACCTGCTGGCCAAGGTCACCTCGTGCTCGCAGATATCAAACGGCAAGTACCGTACGGACGAAGAGAGTTCGGCGACCGTGCCGGTCTGCGGCAAGAACGGTGCCGTGTTCTGGAAGGCCGACATGGACATCGACTGCGACGGCCAGATCACCGCCGCGTGCAACGAGGACACCGACCCGTGGTTCCAGCCCGACACGGCATTCCACACCTCCGACGACAAGCCGTTGAACGCCGAGAAGCTGCCGTACGTGGTCGTACCGAGCAGCAGCAGCATCTGGAACTACAGCAACGCGGGGATCAAGGGCGGTGGCATCGTCGCCGTCATCTACAACAACAAGGTCGAGTACGCCGTCGTCGGCGACACCGGCCCCAGCAAGATCATCGGCGAGGCCTCGTACGCCACCGCCAAGGCGCTCGGCATCGATCCCGATCCGGAGACCGGCGGCGCCGAGTCGGGCGTCACCTACATCCTGTTCAAGAACTCCAAGGCGTCCCCGATCGAGAGCCACAGCGCCGCCGTCACGGCGGGCGAGGCGCTCGCCAAGCAGTTCATTCAGAACAACTAGTGCCGTGACCGGCAAGGTTTGCCCGGAAGGAGCGTCGTCCGGTGCTTCCCCAAGCTCTCAGCCTTGTTCGAGCAGGGGAGACCCCCATTGATCGCAGGCGGCCGAAAGCCCTCGTAGCGGGGCTACGTGGGCTCTCGGCCAACGCCGAAGGGGGTCCCCCTGGCCCTTAAGGCCTTGGGGAGTGCGTGCCGGACGGTGCGACGGGGCAAACGTTGCCGGGAGCGGCACCAGTGCTGTGGCCAGGAGAGTTGCCGGGAAGCTCGCGGCGTCCGGTGCGGTGCGTCGCGAGGCGGAGGATCGCCCTCGTACGGGACGTGCTCGGGTGAGGGCGACAGCGCGGCGAGGTGCCGTGCCGTGCCTCGCGAGCCGGTGAACCCTTCCGGTCGCGGCACTGGCGCTTCCCGCGGTGCGGGCACGCGCCGGGGCCGGGGGCGGGAACGGGCGCGGGGTCACAATGCGGTCAGGATGCGCGGACCGTCGTCGGTGATGGCCACGGTGTGCTCGGCGTGCGCCGCGCGGGAGCCGTCCGTGGTGCGCAGCGTCCAGCCGTCCCGGTCCTCGCGGAAGGTGTCCACGCCGCCGCCGATCAGCATCGGCTCGATGGCCAGGACCATTCCATGCCGCAACGGCATGCCGCGACCCGGCCGCCCCTCGTTGGGGACGGCCGGGTCCTCGTGCATGGACCGCCCCACGCCATGGCCGCCGAACCCCTCCGGAATGCCGTAACCGGCCTTGCGGCACACCGTGCCGATCGCGTGCGCGATGTCCCCGATCCGGTTGCCGACGACCGCCGCCGCGATCCCCGCGTCCAGCGCCGCGAACGCGGTGTCGATCAGCCGGGTGTCCTCGGACCGGGCGCGCCCGACGGTGAAACTGATCGCGGAGTCGCTCGCCCAGCCGTCGAGCGTCGCGCCCGCGTCGATGCTCACCAGATCGCCGTCCCGCAGTCGCTGGTCGGTCGGGATGCCGTGCACGATCGCGTCGTTGACCGATGCGCAGATCACGGCGGGGAACGGGGTGGGAGCGAAATGCGGCCGGTAGTTCAGGAAGGGCGATCCGGCGCCCGCCTCGCGGAGCACCCCCCGGGCCACCTCGTCCAGCTCCCGCAACGAGACGCCGACCGCCGCCGCCGCCCGTACGTCCGTCAGCAGCCGGGCCGCGACCCGGCCGCTCTCGCGCATGGCCTGGATGGATGTGTCTGTCTTCAGCTTCACCATGCCAATTACTATACCGGTTCGAGCGGTATTAGAATGACGGCATGGTACGAACGCCCCTGACCCCGGAGGAACGCCGCCGCGGCGAACGCCTCGGAGCACTGCTCCGTGAGGCGCGCGGCGGACGCAGCATGGTCGAGATCGCGGCGGGCGCCGGTATCTCCGCCGAGACGCTGCGCAAGATCGAGACGGGCCGCGCCCCGACCCCCGCCTTCTTCACCGTCGCGGCCCTGGCCGGCGCCCTCGGACTCTCTCTGGACGACCTCCTCGCCCGCTGCGCCCCGGAACCGGACGCGGTGCCGCTGGCCGGGTAGGCGGTCCCTCCTGACTCCTCCGGCCGACGGCTCTCCGGGGCCGCGGCCGGTCCCGTCCGGTGGGCGCCGCATGCCGCTGGGCGGCGGCATGCCGAGAGGAGTCCTTGGACGCTGGGGAGCGGCATCGACCAAGGGCTGTCCCGTGATCCATGACGGATCGGCGCGCGGCGTCGGGTGTGGTGCATCGCACGGCGGAGGGCCGCCCGTATGCGGGACGTACGCGGGCGTTCCGACAATGCGGCGAGGCGTCGCAGCTGTCGTCGGGCGCCCGCCAGGGTTTACGGGACAGCCCCTGGGTAGGTCGCGGCTGCGATCGAAGGGGGCGAGGGCGCGGAGCCGCGCCTCACTTCGCCCGATAGCAGGCCGACTCGACAGTGACCTCCAGGAGGTCGGGAGCATTCCCGGCCTTGCTCGCTCTGTGCAGCCGCACGTCGAGTGAGAAGTCGCGCTCCTTGGATTCGGCAACGATCTGCGGGCTCTTGGCCGCGCTGCCGTCCACGCCGTCCTTCACGATCCGCCAGCCGAGGGCGGGGTTGCGGAACCGCCTTGCGGACGCGTGGCGTCATGGGGGAGCCCTCAGGCCGGCTGCGACGCTGCGTCCTCGGCCGGTGGTGGGTAGAACCGGCGGGCCCAGCGGCGGAACGGGCCGATGGGGCCGTCGCCGGGGGCGAGGCGGGGTGGTTGCCGGTACTGCTTGTGGTGCCAGATCGGGAAGTCGGCGGCGGTGAACTCGCAACTGGACCGGAAGATGGCGCGGTCCAGAAGCCGGGCGGCGGCACGGCTCACCGTGCGGGCCAGCGGCGCCGGGAGCCGGGCCGGCTCCGAGAAGGCGACGCGGTTCTGCTGCCGGAACTGCATGCGGTTGGGGGCGATGGCCGTCGGCATCACCATCGTGCACATCCGCAGCCCGATGCGGGGCGTGTGCACATCGGCGTGCAGACAGCCGAGGCCGTAGCCGTCGACCTCGATTTCGACCTCGAAGTCCCCGAGCACCGGGGCGGATTCGTGGGCCCGCATCGACACGTGGAACCGGGCGTCGTCGTACACGACGGGACCGCCCATCTCGGCCTTCTTCCAGCCGTGCAGGGTGGCGAAGTGCCCGAGGTCCACCGAGTTCTCGATGACCTCCTGGGCGTGCCCGGCCAGCTCCCAGGCGGCGGTACGGGCGGGACCGTGCCCGATCCGGTGCCATGGGGGGACGAACCAGTCCGGGGCGCGGCCGTCGTGGTGCCGCCACACGAAGACGGCACCGTTGACCTCGTGGACCGGCAGCTGCATCAGGGGTGATCTCGGTGGGCTGGTGTCGTACCCCGTCCGAACGCACCTGCCGTCCGGGCCGAACGCGAAGAAATGGAACGGGCACACCAGATCGTCGCCGTCGACCGTCGCCAGGCCGAGATGGGCGCCGAGGTGCGGGCAGTACGGCTGGACGGCCCGCAGCGCTCCCGTACCGAGCCGGTAGAGGACCACGTCCTGACCCGCGAGCGGCCGGGTGAGTACGGTACCCGGCCGCAACTCGCCGGAGAAGGCGAGCGCGGACCAGCCGCTCGGGTAGGGCAGGGAGGGTGTGCCCGCGGCATCGGAAGGTGTCGGTCCTTCGCTGAAGCCGCGTCCGAACTCGCGTGACAGTCCCACGACGTCCCCCTTTCAAGGCTGATCGCTCGGAGCCTGCCCAGACCGTTCCGAGATCCTCGCCGCGCCGACCACATCACCCGAACGGGAACGGTGCAACGGGGAGGAGAACACGGGGCGGTTGACGACAACCACCAGGGGACGGCGGCCGGGACGCCCGTGGTGTCGCCCGGTGAGCGCGGGGAGGTCCGGCCCTCGACGCCCGGCGGGGGATCAGCCCGGGGCCAGGCGGCTGAGGTGTTCCCAGGCCCGGTCCTGCTCGGCTCGGGCCTGCTTCATCTCCTGGACGAGATCGAACGACCGGCTGCCGAGGATCAACCGTCGCGGTGGCTCCGGCAGTCCGGCCAGCTCCATGAGCGCGGGCGCCGCCGTGCGCGGATCCGGCCCCGCGTCGTCGCCCCATGTCTCCGCCATCCCGGCGCGCAGCGTGTCGTAGGCCGGATCGGGTGCGGTCGTCGTGGTGCCCGTGGTGAACAGTTCGGTGTCGTACCCACCCATCTGCACGGAGGTGACCTTGATGCCGAATTGTTCCACCTCCATCGCCAGCGCCTCGCTGAGCGAATCGAGCGCGGCCTTGCCCGCCCCGTAGAAGCCGACGGTGGCCATGCCGCCACCGGCACCCATGGATGTGATCTGGAGGAGGCGTCCCGAGCCCTGCGCGCGCAGATGGGGGACGACGGCCTGGGCCACCCACACCGCGCCGAAGAAGTTCACGTCGAGATGGGCACGGATCTGTTCCTCCGTGGCCTCCTCCACCATGCCGTAGAGCAGGCCGCCCGCGTTGTTCACCACGACGTCGAGTCGGCCGAAGGACGCCACCGCCCGGTCCACCGCCGCGAACACGGCCCGTCGGTCCGAGACGTCCAGCGCGAGTCGGACGAGATCGTCCGGGTACTTCCCGGCCAGGTCCGCGAGCGGGTCGATGTCGCGGGCCGCCGCCACCACGCGCTCCCCGGCGGACAGTGCGGCCTCGGTGAACGCGCGCCCCAGGCCGCGGGATGCGCCGGTGATGAACCAGGTTCTCGTGTCCGGCACAGGATCCTCCTTGCTCGCGATGCCGACCGTCCGGCCGCGGCCCGCCGTGTCCGCCGGGTCCGTCAGGGCTGTGGTGTCCGCCAGGTCTGCGGAGTCCGTCAGGTCTGCCGTCTCCACCAGGTCCGCCGGACCTCCCGGGGCCGTCCGATCTCTCGGATCTCTCGGGTCCACGAACTCCCTCCTCGCGTTCATGGGGACCGCCGCGCTCCGCGGATGCTGCCGGTCCGGCAGCCCCGGATGTCCAGGCAGCTCCGGGTGTCCCCGGCGTTCCCCGTAGGTCTGTAGAGAGACGAAACGATCCGTCTCGTTGGGCACGTGGGAGACGTTAACCGAGGCCGCGCCCCCGGGCCAGTGGATTACGTCTCGCGGACGCGAAGGAGACCCGATGAAACGGGAACGGTGGCCACCCGCACCGGGATCGTGCGAGGTGACCACCGTTCCGTTCCGGGCCGGGGTGCGGCCCGCGCGTGCCTACCGGGCCCGCTGCTCGTACCCCACGAGACGTACGCAGACGGCGAGTCCGGCGATCGCCTGCTCCAGTTCCGCGAGGCCCGGGTAGCTGGGCGCGATGCGGATCACCGCGTCACGCGGGTCGTCGCCGTACGGGTGCGTCGCGCCGGCCGGGGTCAGCACGATGCCCGCCTCGGCGGCCCGGCGCACGACCTGCTTCGCGCAGCCGTCCGGCACCTCCAGGGTCACGAAGTAGCCGCCCTTGGGGGACGTCCAGGTCGCGAGGCCGGTACCGCCCAGCTCGGCGTCCAGGATCCGCGCCACCGCCTCGAACTTCGGCTGCAGCAGGGCCCGCTGGCGCTCCATGTGGGCACGCACGCCGTCGGCGTCCCGTAGGAACAGGACGTGCCGCAGCTGGTTGATCTTGTCGGGGCCGATGGACCGCTTGGCGTTGTTGCCGAGCAGCCACTGCACGTTCGCGGGAGACGAACCGAAGAAGGCGACTCCGGCACCCGCCGCGGTGATCTTCGACGTGGAGCCGAAGACGAACGCCCGGTCCGGGTTGCCAGCCTCGGCGCAGGCGGCGAGCAGATCGGCGATCTCGACCGGCTCGTCGGTGAGGTGGTGGGCGGCGTAGGCGTTGTCCCAGAAGATCCGGAAGTCGGGTGCCGCGGTGCTCATGGCGGCCAGCCGGGCCACGGTCGCGTCGCTGTAGCAGACACCGTCCGGGTTGCTGTACTTCGGCACGCACCAGATGCCCTTGACGGTCGGATCGTCGGCGACGAGCCGCTCCACGGTCTCCATGTCCGGGCCGTCGGCGGTCATCGGAACCGGGATCATGTCGATGCCGAACCGCTCGCAGAGTGCGAAGTGCCGGTCGTAACCGGGCACCGGGCACAGGAAGGCGATCCGCTCCCGGTCCACCCAGCGCGATTCGGCGCCGGGTATCACGCTCAGCAGGGCGTGCACCAGGCAGTCGTGCATCAGCTCCAGGCTGGAGTTGCCGGCCGCGAGCAGCTGCGCGACCGGCACCTGGAGCACCTTGGCGAAGATCTCGCGGAGTTCGGGCAGGCCCTGCAGGCCGCCGTAGTTGCGCACGTCCGTGCCGTCGGCGGACGTGTGCTGTCCGCCCGGCAGGCTGAGCAGGGGATCGGAGAGGTCGAGCTGCTCCGGCGCGGGCTTGCCCCGGGTGAGATCGAGCGCGAGTCCGAGTCCCGCCAGGGCCTGATAGTCCTGGCGGGCCTGATCGAGAAGTCCGGGCAGGGTGTCGGGGCTCGGCTCGGTGGTCATGGTGTTTCCTCTCGCAGATGCCGCGTGGAAGGGGATCCCCGCCGAGAATACAAACTGCTCATCGGCTTCCCGTCGGCGCGCTCCGGTTAGGGGAGCGATACGGCCGACGCGCTCCGGTTGGGGGGAGGGCAGCCCCGAGGGGGAGCGGGAGGAGGGCCTCTGGAGACGCCACCGGTGGATTCCCTGGGACGAGGGCGACGGCGACTCCCAGGTGATGGACATGAGGAAGGGGCCGTACCCGGGTCGCCCGGGGATGAGCTGTCACGGCGAGGGCGGGCTGTTCGACGAGGGACGGCCGTCCCCGGCCGTCCGTCTCGAAGAGGTCGCGGACGTGCTGGAGCGCGGCGGCGCGGTCGACGGATACGGGGCGCTCCGTCCGACCGAGGCCGACGGACTGTGGTGGGACGCGGTCGGCAGCGTGAGGCGAACGGCGATCCGCCCGCACCCGCCCCGGCTCCCTCGGCCCAGGGCGACCCGGCTTCCCCGCCCCCGCGGCGCATCCCGAGCGTTCCCGGCGGGACGGTTGACCACGGGGGCACCTGGGCCGTGCGGGTGTGCGGCGGGTACGGAACTGGACCGCACGGGTGCGAATCATGATCGACTCCGCTGGTTCACGGCGATGGTCTTGCCCCGCTGTGTGGCGGGGCTTACGTTCTCCTCTACGCCCGTGTCTACGGGCGTAGAAAACGCGTTGAGGCTCTCTGACGCCGCGTCGAAGGAGCAGCTCATGTCCCACGTCGTACGCGCCGCACTCGTCCAGGCGACCTGGACCGGCGACACCGAATCCATGATCGCCAAGCATGAGGAGCACGCGCGCGAGGCCGCCAGCCGGGGCGCGCGGATCATCGGTTTCCAGGAGGTGTTCAACGCCCCCTACTTCTGCCAGGTGCAGGAGCCCGAGCACTACCGCTGGGCCGAACCGGTTCCCGACGGTCCGACCGTCCGGCGGATGCGCGAACTCGCCCGGGAGACCGGCATGGTGATCGTCGTGCCGGTCTTCGAGGTCGAGCAGTCCGGCTTCTACTACAACACCGCCGCGGTCATCGACGCCGACGGCTCGTATCTCGGCAAGTACCGCAAGCACCACATCCCGCAGGTCAAGGGATTCTGGGAGAAGTACTACTTCAAGCCGGGGAACGCCGGCTGGCCGGTCTTCGACACGGCCGTCGGCAAGGTCGGCGTCTACATCTGCTACGACCGGCACTTCCCCGAGGGATGGCGGCAACTCGGGCTCAACGGAGCCCAGTTGGTCTACAATCCCTCCGCCACCTCGCGCGGCCTCTCCGCCTACCTCTGGCAGTTGGAGCAGCCCGCCGCCGCTGTCGCCAACGAGTACTTCATCGCCGCGATCAACCGCGTCGGACAGGAGGAGTACGGCGACAACGACTTCTACGGCAGCAGTTACTTCGTCGATCCGCGCGGACAGTTCGTCGGTGACGTCGCCTCCGACAAGGAGGAGGAACTCGTTGTGCGCGACCTCGACTTCGGTCTGCTCGACGAGGTCCGGCAGCAGTGGGCGTTCTACCGGGACCGCCGTCCCGACGCGTACGAGGGACTGGTCGAGCCGTGAGCAGCCTGCACGAACGGCATCTCGCCGTCAGTCCCGGCTGGCTGACGCTCTACTACAAGAACCCGCTGGAGATCACCCACGGCGAGGGCCGGCACGTCTGGGACGCCGACGGCAGGCGCTATCTCGACTTCTTCGGCGGCATCCTCACCACCATGACCGCCCATGCCCTGCCCGAGGTGACCAAGGCGGTCGGCGAGCAGGCCGGGCGGATCATCCACTCCTCCACGCTCTACCTCAACCGTCCGATGGTCGAGTTGGCCGAGCGGGTCGCCACGCTCTCCGGCATCCCGGACGCCCGGGTCTTCTTCACCACTTCCGGAACCGAGGCGAACGACACGGCCCTGCTGCTCGCCACCGCGTACCGCCGGTCGAACCAGGTCCTCGCGATGCGCAACAGCTACCACGGCAGATCGTTCTCCGCGGTCGCCGTCACCGGCAACAGCGCCTGGTCGCCCACGAATCTGTCCCCGCTGCAGACGCTGTACGTGCACGGCGGAGTCCGCAGCCGGGGGCCGTACGCGCACCTGGGCGACGCCGAGTTCATCGCGGCCTGCGTCGCCGATCTGGAGGACCTGCTCGGCCACACCCGCCCGCCCGCCGCGCTGATCGCCGAACCGATCCAGGGCGTCGGCGGTTTCACCTCGCCGCCGGACGGCCTGTACGCGGCGTTCCGCCGGGTTCTCGACCGGCACGGAATCCTGTGGATCTCCGACGAGGTGCAGACCGGCTGGGGCCGCACCGGCGAGCACTTCTGGGGCTGGCAGGCGCACGGCCGGAACGGGCCGCCGGACATCCTCACGTTCGCCAAGGGCATCGGCAACGGCATGTCGATCGGCGGGGTGGTGGCCCGCGCCGAGGTCATGAACTGCCTCGACGCGAACTCGATCTCGACGTTCGGCGGGTCCCCGGTCACGATGGCGGCCGGACTCGCCAATCTCTCGTATCTCCTGGAACACGATCTGCAGGGCAACGCCCGCCGCGTCGGCGGACTGCTGATCGAACGGCTGCGCGCGGTCGGTGCCGCTTCCGATTGCGTACGGGAGGTGCGCGGCCGGGGACTGATGATCGGGATCGAGCTGGTGAAGCCGGGCACGGACCAGGCGAACCCGGAGGCGGCCACCGCCGTGCTCGAGGCGGCCCGGGAGGGCGGCCTGCTCATCGGCAAGGGCGGCGGCCACGACACGAGTGTGCTGAGGATCGCGCCGCCGCTCTCGCTGACCATCCCGGAGGCGGAGGAGGGCGCCGAGATCCTGGGCAGCGCCCTTCGCACGGTGGGATGAGTGGCGCGGTGCCGGGGGAGCGGTCCGGCCGGGGGCCCGCGTGTCCCGCGTGCGCGCCCCGGCCGGACCCTGCCGGTCCTCGGGGGTGGTCCCGGGCCTCGGGCACCGAGGTCCGGGTGCCTCCGGGGCCCGGCCGGACGGTCAGCCCCGGTGGCCGGTGGGCCGGTCGAGGTCCAGGGTGCGGACCGGGTCGAGCTCGCCGTGGTACGCGAGGCCCTGGTGGCGCACGTCCGTCACGGTGAGCGCGGCCTCGGCGACGCCCCGGGGGACGGTGACCTTGAACGTCACCGAGCCGTCCTTCTTCGTCGTGCCGGTCAGTTCGCGCACCGTGCCGTCGACGGTCAGCTCGGCCGCCACCTTCGCGCCCTTCACCGGCTCGCCCTGCGCGGTCCGCACCACGGCGTGCGCGGTGACCTTCCAGGGGGAGCCGGAGCCGGGCCTGCCGAGCAGATTCGTCTCCGCGCGCAGCGAGTCGACGGCGAGCTGCGACGGCGGGGCGGGCTGGGCGAAGGAGACCTGGTCCACGGTCCAGAACGCGCTGTTCGTACCGGTGTAACGGAAGCTCAGACGGGCCGTCCCGGCGCCCGCCGGAACGGTGAGCTCCAGCCGCTCCACGGTGTTCACGTCGCTCCGGTACGACTTCACGAGCTGCGGCGCGGCGCCGTCGTAGGACACGTACACGTCGCCGCTCTGGGGACCGTCGACGCGGTAGTTCGTGGCGTACGAGACGGTCGCCTTCTCCGCCCCGTTGAGCCGGTACTCCGGGCTGATCAGGGTGGAGTCGAACTGCCCGGCGGCGTGCGCCTTGTCGTCCCACTCGTCGGAGTCGGCGACCGCGAACACGTCGCGGGCCCGCACGTTGGTCTCGCGGCCCTGTCCGTGCTCGGCGTCGGTCCAGAACTCGTCGGTGGCGAAGGCCCAGCCGCGCCACTCGGTGACGCCGCCGCCGGGCATCTTCGAGTTGTCGATGGACCAGCCCTCGGGTGCCGTGTTCGTCCACCCCTTGGCGTCGGCCGGGAGCCTGGTCTCGTCGACGGGGCCCCGCAGCGAGCCGCGCAGCGCGTCGAAGGCGTCCGGCTTCAGTTCGTCGAGCGCGGCGCCGTCGAGGTTCCACGCGGGGTCGGTGGCGACGCCCTCGTGGCGCAGGACGGTCGGTGCGATGTCGGTGATCTTGACGTCGTCGCGTACCGAACCGGGCCGGATGCCCTTGCCCTGGGCGATCACGTACGTGCCGCGCTCCAGTGGGGTGTTGCCGCCGTGGCCGCCGGTGGGGGTGTGCCCGTGGTCGGCGGTGACGACGACGAGCCAGTCCTCGTCGGCGTACGTCGGCCGGGAGGTGACGGCGTCGAGCAGCCGGCCCACCTGGGCGTCGGCGGTGTGCAGGGCCTTGATGTACGCGGGGCCGGCGGACCCGGTGCCGTGACCGGCGCCGTCGACCTCGTCGAGGTGGACGAAGGTGGAGTCGGGGTTGCCGTTGGCGAGGTAGTCCGCCGCCTTGGCGGTCGTGCCCTCGTCGTCGCCGCCCGCGATCCGCAGATCGGTCTTCGCGCCGAAGATCTTCTGCGGTACGGGGCCCCAGGTGCCGACGACCAGCGTGGAGACGGCCGGGCCGGCGGTCTCCAGCCGGGTCGCGTAGTCGGGGTACTGGCCGTAGTTCGGGTTCGTGAAGTTGTTGTCCTTCACGTTGTGCTTGTCGGGCCAGACGCCCGTGGCGATGGACGACCAGCCGGCGCCGGAGACGGTCGGGGCCATCGGGGAGGCGTAGAGGTTGCTGCGCGCGGTCAGCCCCTTGGCCATGAGCTGCCTGAGGTTCGGGACGTCGGCGCGCGAGAAGGCGTCGAAGGTGGCGCCGTCGATACCGATGACGAGCGTCTTCGCCAGCTTGGTACCGGACGGCAGCCCTGCGTACGCGGCGGCGGTCGGCGTGCCGGAATCCCGGGCGTGGGCGACCGTGGTGGCGAGCGGCAGTGCGACGGCGGCGACGGCCAGCACCGTACGCGCGGAGCGCGACAGGGACAGGTGATCCTCCGGGGATCGGTCGGTGGGCACCGGACAGGGCGGAAGGGGGCGCCCGGCGGTGTGTCCGAGGTTCGCGGTCGGTGGTGAGCGGACCACACCTCGTACGGGACGAGCACATGAACCGTACCCAACATCTGGACCAGACCCGTCATCAATTCGTTATCGACGGGGCGGTGATGCGGGTGCCGCCGCCCGTCGCGCGCTGTACGCCGGTGGAGTGCCGGGCGGCGGAAACGGAAACGTCTTCAGCCGTTGATCGCAGCGGTATTGCCACAGTGGGTGACCCGCTTCTACGTTCTTCACCACGCACCTGTCTACGTGCGTAGACCCGTTCCGCCAGAGTGAGGAGGGGTACATGAGCCGCACCGTCATCCACGGCGGTCTCGTCATCACCGCGTCCGACGAGATCCACGCCGACGTGCTCATCGAGGACGGCCGCATCGCCGCGCTCGCGACACCCGACAGCGAGGCCGCCGGGAGCTGGAGCGCCGACCGGAGCATCGACGCCACCGGCAAATACGTCATCCCCGGCGGCGTCGACGCGCACACCCACATGGAGATGCCCTTCGGTGGCACCTACGCCTCGGACACCTTCGAGACCGGCACCCGGGCGGCCGCCTGGGGCGGCACCACCACGATCGTCGACTTCGCCGTCCAGACCGTGGGGCACGCGGTCCGTGAAGGGCTCGACGCCTGGTACGCGAAGGCCGACGGCAACTGCGCCGTCGACTACGCGTTCCACATGATCCTCTCCGACGTGAACGAGTCCTCGCTCAAGGAGATGGACCTCCTCGTCGCGGAGGGCGTCACCTCCTTCAAGCTCTTCATGGCGTACCCCGGCGTCTTCTACAGCGACGACGGACAGATCCTGCGCGCCATGCAACGGGCCTCCCACAACGGCGGCCTGATCATGATGCACGCGGAGAACGGCATCGCCATCGACGTCCTCGTCGAACAGGCCCTGGCCGCCGGCCGCACCGATCCGCGCCACCACGGGGACGTCCGCAAGGTGGCGCTGGAGGCCGAGGCCACCCACCGCGCCATCCAGCTCGCCCGTGTCGCCGGAGCCCCGCTGTACGTCGTCCACGTCTCCGCCGACGAGTCCGTCGCCGAGCTCGCCGCCGCCCGCCGCAAGGGGCTGCCGGTCTTCGGCGAGACCTGCCCGCAGTACCTCTACCTGTCCACCGACAACCTCGCGGAGCCGGACTTCGAGGGCGCCAAGTACGTCTGCTCCACCCCACTGCGCCCCAGGGAGCACCAGGAAGCCCTCTGGCGGGGCCTCAGGAACGACGAACTCCAGGTGGTCTCCACCGACCACTGCCCCTTCTGTTTCACCGGCCAGAAGGAACTGGGGCGCGGGGACTTCTCGAAGATCCCCAACGGGATGCCCGGCGTGGAGAACCGGATGGACCTTCTCCATCAAGCGGTCGTGGACGGACACATCTCACGCCGCCGCTGGATCGAGATCGCCTGCGCCTCCCCGGCCCGGATGTTCGGCCTCTACCCGAAGAAGGGCACCATCGCCCCGGGGGCCGACGCCGACGTCGTCATCTACGACCCGGCGGCCGAACACACCATCTCCGCCGAGACCCACCACATGAACGTCGACTACTCGGCCTACGAGGGCAAGCGCATCACCGGCCGGGTGGAAACGGTCCTCTCGCGCGGCGAACTCGTCATCGACGGGCGGAAGTTCACCGGCCGGGCCGGTCACGGCACGTACACCCCGCGCGCCACCTGCCAGTACCTGGACTAGGAGCACCCGCATGGACTTCGGACTCGTCCTCCAGACCGACCCGCCCGCCTCCTCGGTCGTCGACCTGATGCGCCGCGCCGAACACAACGGCTTCAGCCACGGCTGGACCTTCGACTCCGCGGTGCTCTGGCAGGAACCGTTCGTCATCTACAGCCGGATCCTCGAACACACCGACCGCCTCGTCGTCGGCCCCATGGTCACCAACCCCGGCACCCGCACCTGGGAGGTCACCGCCTCCACCTTCGCCACCCTCAACGACATGTACGGCAACCGCACCGTCTGCGGCATCGGCAGGGGCGACTCCGCGATGCGGGTCGCGGGGCGCAAGCCCAACACCCTGGCCCGTCTGGGCGAGGCCATCGGCGTCATCCGCGACCTCGCCGAGGGGCGGGAGGCCGTCGTCGACGGGCAGTCGCTCAGGATCCCCTGGGTGAAGGACGGCAGGCTGCCGGTGTGGATGGCCGCCTACGGTCCCAAGGCGCTCGCCCTCGCCGGGCAGAAGGCCGACGGCTTCATCCTCCAGCTCGCCGACCCGTTCCTGACCGAATGGATGGTCAAGGCGGTGCGGGACGCGGCGCAGCGGGCCGGCCGCGACCCGCGCTCCGTGACCATCTGCGTCGCCGCACCCGCGTACGTCACCGCCGACGACTCGCCAGGGGCCCTGGCCCACGCCCGAGAGCAGTGCCGCTGGTTCGGCGGCATGGTCGGCAACCACGTCGCGGACCTCGTCGCCAAGTACGGCGAGCACTCCGGCATGGTCCCGGACGAACTCACCGCGTACATCAAGGACCGGCACGGCTACGACTACAGCCACCACGGCCGCACCGGAAACCCCGACACCGCGTTCGTGCCGGACGAGATCGTCGACCGGTTCTGCGTCCTGGGACCCGCCGAGGCGCACATCGAGAAGCTGCGCGCCCTGCGCGACCTGGGTGTCGACCAGTTCGCCGTCTACGCGATGCACGACGCGCGCGAGGAGACGATCGACGCCTACGGCTCCCGGATCATCCCCGCCCTGACCTCCTGACACCCGCCACCGCGCGCCACGGCCCGGTCCGTTCGACGACCCGGAGGCCCATCCCGTTCGCCCGTCCCGCCGATCACGACGGTGGTGGGCCCGCCACCACCGTCGTACGCCCCACGGCCGTAAGTCCCCCACGTACACGCACGGCACAGCCCCGCACCGCACGGCACCGCTCCCGAGCGAAGGGTCCAGCCGCCATGACCTCGACCGTCCCACCGACCCCGCCCACACCGCCTCTCCCACCGGCATCGCCGCACGGCCGGACGACCGACGGCACGGACCGCGTCGAACTCGCCCCGGGCGACGTCCCCGCCGACAGTCGTTTCGCCAACGAGGACCTGCTGCCCGTTCCGCTGGAACGGCGCCGCTGGACGACGTACAACTTCACCGCGCTCTGGGTCGGCATGGCCCACAACATCCCGTCCTGGTTGCTCGCCTCCGGCCTGGTGGCCCTCGGCATGGACTGGAAGCAGGCCGTTCTCACCATCGCGCTCGCCAACGTCATCGTGCTCGGACCGATGCTGCTCACCGGACACGCCGGGCCCAAGTACGGCATCCCGTTCCCCGTTCTGGCCCGGGCCTCCTTCGGGCTGCGCGGTGCGAATCTGCCCGCCCTGATCCGGGCGGCGGTGGCCTGCGCCTGGTTCGGCATCCAGACGTGGATCGGCGGCGTCGGCATCTTCACGCTGCTCGGGAAGATCTTCGGCGGCTGGGCCACCGCCTCCGTCGTCGCCGGGCAGCCGTGGACGCTCTGGCTGTGCTTCCTGTTCTTCTGGGCGCTCGAACTCGCCATCATCTACCGGGGGATGGACGCCCTGCGCCGGTTCGAGAACTGGGCGGCACCGTTCGTCATCGTCGGCGCCGCGGTGCTGCTGATCTGGATCGCCGTACGGGCGGGCGGCTTCGGTCCGCTGCTGGACCAGCCCTCGCGGCTCGGCTGGGGCAAGGAGTTCTGGCCCGTCTTCTTCCCTTCCCTGATGGGCATGATCGCCTTCTGGGCCACGCTCTCCCTGAACATCCCCGACTTCACCCGCTTCGGGGCCGGTCAGCGCGCCCAGATCCGGGGCCAGGCGCTCGGACTGCCGACCACCATGACGCTCTTCGCGCTGCTGTCGGTCCTGGTCACCTCCGGTTCGCAGGCCGTCTACGGGGAGGCGATCTGGGACCCGGTCCAGCTCGTCGCCAGGACCGACAACGTCTTCGGTCTGCTCTTCGGCCTGGTGACGGTGCTGGTCGCGACGGTGTCCGTGAACATCGCGGCGAACGTCGTGTCACCCGCGTACGACCTGGCGAACGCCGCCCCGCGCTTCATCGGCTTCCGCACGGGCGCCCTGATCACGGGCGTCGTCGGCGTGCTGATCATGCCGTGGAAGCTCACCGGCACGCCCGAGCTGTACATCTTCACCTGGCTCGGACTGGTCGGCGGGCTGCTCGGCACGGTCGCGGGCATCCTGATCGCCGACTACTGGATCGTCCGGCGCACCGTGCTCGACCTCCCGGACCTCTACCGTCCCGGCGGCCGGTACTGGTACGCGAACGGCTGGAACCCGCGGGCCGTCGTCGCGTTCGCGGTGGGCGGCGTCCTCGCGATCGGCGGCTCCCACTCCGCTCCCGGCACCGGCCCCTTCCCGGCCGACGGCCTGATCCCGTTCCTCAAGCCGCTCGCGGACTACGGATGGGCGGTCGGGCTCGTCTCGTCGCTGCTGCTGTACGTGGTGCTCAGCGGCCGGTCCGCGCTCACAGGGGCGCCGTCGTACGGCCCGGCAGAGCGTTGATGTCGTACGTCTCGTCCGGCGGCGGGGTGGTCGCGGGCACCGGCGTGTCGAACGCCGAGAGGTCCGCGACCGCGTGCGCCCCGCCGCCCTCCACCGTGATCCTCAGTGGGTAGGGCCGGCCGGTGGCGGCGACGTACATCGTCAGCGTCCGGCCGTCCCTGATCCGGGTCAGCGGTACCACCGGGGCTCCGTCGAGCGTGGTGCGCCTGCCCTTGTTCAGCGTGCCCCGGTCGTTCTCCGCGTTGTCGACGACCAGTCGGCGGAGATGGTCCAGATCGCATCCGGCCGTCACACCGTGCAGCCTCGGATCGTCGGCCGGAGCCCTCAGGTACCGCCCGTCGAGGATCGCGGCGAACGCCGGGCCGCCGACCGGCACCTGGTTCTTCCAGAAGTCCGCGTCGGGCTTGAGCCACACGTCGTCGGCGCGCTTCACGATCCGGACCGAACCCCGGCCGCCGCCGAGGTCCACCGAACCGTCGCAGTTGCCGTCCCGGTCCATGGTGAGCGTCAGCTCCGCCGACGGGTTGCGGCCGCTGAGGTCGCCCCGCGAGCCGAGGTGCAGGGAACGGACGCCGAGCAGCGCGTCGCGCGAGCGGTCGGCGATCTGCTGGGCGGAGAGCGTGTCGATGCCGTTGTCCGCCCGGGCCGTACCGCCCCCGAGGACGCCGCCGCTCACGAGCCCCGCCACCGCCCACAGGGCTGCGGCCAGGGCGATCCGGCGTGCGCCGGTGCGTCGGGTGGTGGTGATCACGGCGCCTCCCTCCACGAGCCCGTAGGGGCCGGTCCAGGCGTGCGGTCCGATCCATCCGAGCGTACGACGCAGCGGGATGCCGTGCGCGACGGCGCACGCCGGGGCGGGCGGGCCGCGTTGCGCCGTCGCCAGTGCCGGGAGCGGCAAGGTTTGCCCGGAAGGAGCGTCGTCCGGTGCGTGCGATCGCAGGGCGGAGGACCGCCCTCGTACGGGACGTACTCGGGTGAGGCGACAACGTGGCGAGGTGCCGTGCCGGGCGTCGCGAGCCGGTGAACCTTCCGGCCGCGGCACAGGGAAGACCGCTTCGGGCCCAACGGTTGAGCGGACCGTCCCGAACTGGTTACCCTCCGGTAAGGGCCTGCGGTCATACGGGTGCGGGCGCGGCGCGCACCCGCCGACACGAGGAAGGCGGGCAACCCATGTCCTCAACGGAAGCCGTGGCGGCCACCGGACCGGCCCACCCGACCGGACTGGCCGACAGCGCACGGGAGCTGGCCGAGGGCCGCACCACCTCGGAGAGGCTGGTGTCCGAGGCCCTGGCCCGTATCGAGGCGTGCCACGACACCCTCAACGCGTTCCGTCATCTGCGTGCCGATGCCGCGCTCGCCGAGGCGGCCGAGGCCGACCGTCGGCTCGCGGCGGGGGAGCGGCTGCCGCTGCTCGGGGTGCCCGTCGCCGTCAAGGACGACACCGATGTCACCGGGATGCCGACCTACTTCGGCTGCGGCGGCGATCTGCCCTCGGCCGCCGCCGACAGCGAGGCCGTGCGACGGCTGCGGGCCGCCGGTGCCGTGATCGTCGGCAAGACCAACTCCTGCGAACTCGGCCAGTGGCCGTTCACCGAGGGCCCCGCCTTCGGCGCCACCCGCAACCCGTGGCACACCGGGCACACCCCCGGCGGCTCGTCCGGCGGATCCGCCGCGGCCGTCGCCGCCGGACTGGTGCCCGCGGCCCTCGGGTCGGACGGCGCCGGCTCCGTCAGGATCCCCGCGGCCTGGACCCACCTCGTCGGCATCAAACCGCAGCGCGGCCGGATCTCCGTCCACCCCCACAGCGACGCCTTCCAGGGACTCACCGTCAACGGACCGCTGGCCAGGACCGTCGCCGACGCGGCCCTGCTGCTCGACGCGGTCGCCGGGCCCCACCCGGACGATCCGCACCGCCCGCCCGCCGTCGAGGCATCGGCCGCCGCCCGCCGCGAACCGGGCCGGTTGCGCATCGCCCTGGCCTGGCGCCCCCCGCTCACCCTCACCCGTGCCGAGCCCCACCCCGACGTGCGCCGGGCCGTCACCGCCCTGGCCGAGACGCTCGCCCTCCTCGGCCACGACGTCGAGGAGGCCCGGCCCCGCTACGGGCTGATCGGGCTCGGTTTCGTCCCCCGCGCCACCGCGGGGATCGCCGAACTCGCCGCCCGCCATCCGGACCCCGCGCTCCTCGACCCCCGCACCCGCAGCGCGCTGCGCACCGGAACCCGGCTCGGTGGCCGGGTGGTGCGCGCGGCCAGGGCGCGGGAAGTGAGCCAGCACCGCCGGATCGGCGCGTTCTTCCGCGCGCCCGGCGCGGCCACCGGCTACGACGTGCTGCTCACTCCGACGACCGCCCTGCCGCCGCCCCCGATCGGCAGGTTCGACGGGCTGAGTGCCTGGCGCACCGACGTGGCGATGGCCGAGGCGTGCCCGTACGCCTGGCCCTGGAACGTGCTGGGCTGGCCGGGCGTCAATGTTCCGGCCGGGTTCACCTCCGAGGGGCTGCCCGTCGGCGCCCAACTGCTCGGCCCTTCCCGCAGCGAGGAACGGCTGATCTCGCTCGCCGCTCAGCTGGAGGCGGAACGCCGTTGGTACGAGTTCCGGCCGCCCGCCGCCCGTCCCGCCCCGGCCACGGGCGGGCGGTGACCTTACGGCCTCGCCCACGATTGCCAGCGGCGTCGTAGCGTCCGGGACCTCCGCCTCCGGCGTTGTCGTCAGTCCCCGACGCTCCTTCCCCGAGCTCTCAGCTGCTTTCGAGCAGGGGAGACCCCATCCGACTCCCTCCTCCGCCTTGGATTCGAAGGCCCCAGACGCCGCTCCTTCCTCCACTGCCCATCGTGGGCGAGGTCGTTACCGTTCCGTCCCCTCGTGGTCGCGTCGGCGGTCGGCCTCCGGTCGGACGACGGCGGTTCGAAGACGGGCCCCGGCCGGTCGGCCCGTCGCCGGACCACCCGAGCGGCCCACCGGACCCGTGACGAGCGATCGCGCCCGCCGGCCATGCCCGGCGGATGCCGGCTCCCCGCCGACGGCATGTGCCGCATGCCCCCGACGACTCCCCGCGCGCACCGTTGTCCGCACGGCGGGGCGCCGCCGACGTTCGCACCGGAGCGCCGCAGGCAGGACCATGGAGTGGAGTGGAGTGGAGTGGAGTGGATGGGTGGTGAGCAGTATGGCGTCCGCAGGCCCGCAGTCCGCGCCCGGCGCCGAACCGCCGCAGCCCAGTTTCCTCAGCAACCTCCACACCGCCTTCGACACGGCGAACGACGCGACGGCGGTGCTCTCCGGAAGCGGAACGGTCATCGGATGGACGCAGAGCGCACAGGACCTCCTCGGGTACCGCTCCGCCGAGGTCGTCGGGCGCCCCGCCGCGTTCCTGCTCGCGACGGCCGGGGACCCGGTCCGCGTGGCGGGAATCGCCGAACGGTGCCGTGCCGGCGCCGGGTGGACCGGGGTCGGCGAGGTGCGGCGGCGCGACGGCCGGCGGACCGAGGTGGATCTGCGGGTCTCCGCCTCCTTCCAGCTGGACGGCCGGGAGGCGTTCCTGGTCTCCGCCCGGGAACGGAGGGCGGAATGGGTGGTGGGGCAGTCCGTGCTGGACGCATTCCTGACCAGTTCGCCGATCGGCATGGCCGTGATGGACCCGCAGCTGTGCTACCTCTGGGTGAACGACACCCTGGAGCGGATCGGCGGCGTCCCGCGCGAGCAGCGCATCGGCCGCCGCATGAGCGACGTGCTCCCGGGGCTGGAGGCCGACGCCATCGAGACGCTGATGCGCAGGGTGCTGGACACGGGCGTCCCCGTCATCGACTACGAGTACCGGGGCTGGAGCTGGGCGGATCCGCACCGACAGCGTGCGTATTCCACCTCGTTCTTCCCGCTGACCGACGGCGAGGGCGCCGTCAGCGGCATCTGCTACATGGTCACCGACGTCACCGACCGGTGGAAGGCCCAGCAGCGCCTGGCCCTGGTCAACGACGCCGGAGCCAGTATCGGCAGCACCCTGGACGTCATGCGCACCGCCCAGGAACTGGCCGACTTCGCGGTGCCCCGCTTCGCCGACCTCGTCCTCGTCGACCTGCTGGAACCGGTGGCCCGCCCCGAGGAACCGGGGCTGTGGCCGGGCGACCCGGGACACGCGCCCCCGGGGGGCCTTGCCACGCCGCTCTCCGGGAGGGGCGCCGTGCGTACGAATGCCGCCTCGTCCCGGCCCAGGATGCGCCGCGCCGCCATGAGCTCGGTGCGGGAGGGCGTCCCGGAGGCGGTCTGCCGGATCGGGGACCTGGTGGACTTCGTGCCGCCGCCGTACGACGCGCGGTTCCTCGTCGAGGGCGAACCCGTCCTGATCCCGGTCCTCGAATCCCTCAGCCGTCTGCTGAGCGTCGAGCAGCCGGCGCGCGCGGAACGCATCCACGAATTCGGGCTGCACTCCCTCATCGCGGTCCCCATGCGGGCCCGGGACACGGTCCTCGGGCTGACCACCTTCGTGCGCTCGGTGAACCTGGTCCCGTTCGAACCGGACGACGTGCTGCCCGCCCGCGAGCTGGTGGCCCGCGCGGCGATGAGCGTGGACAACGCCCGCCGCTACACCCGCGAGCACGCCGCGGCGCTCACCCTGCAACGCAGTTTGCTCCCGCACACCCTGCCCGGAGGGATGGCCCTGGACGTGGCGTCCTCGTACCTCCCGGCGGACGCCAAGGACGGGGTCGGGGGAGACTGGTTCGACGTGATCCCGCTCTCCGGAGCCCGGGTCGCCCTGGTCGTCGGCGACGTCGTCGGACACGGCATCAGCGCCGCCGCCACCATGGGCAGGCTCCGCACCGCCGTCCACACCCTCGCCGACATGGACCTCCCGCCCGACGAACTCCTGGCCCACCTCGACGACCTCGTGCTGCGTCTGAGCGAGGAGGAACCCGAGGGTGGGGCGAGCGGCATGACCGTGCTCGGCGCCACTTGCCTGTACGCGATCTACGACCCGGTCACCCAGCGCTGCACCATGGCCCGCGCGGGCCACCCGCCGCCCGCCGTCGTCTCCCCGGACGGGCGCGTCAGCTTTCCCGAATTGCCCCCGGGACCACCGCTCGGGCTGGGCGGAATGCCCTTCGAGACAGCGGAGATCGACCTCCCGGAAGGCAGCCTGATCGCCCTCTACACCAATGGCCTCATCGAGGGCCGGGACCGGGATCCCGAACTCGGCATGTCCCGCCTCGGCGGCGCCCTGGCCCAGTGCGGACTGCCCCTGGACGCGCTCTGCGACTCGGTCGTCGAGCAGCTGCTCCCGGCCCCGCAGCCCGACGACGTGGCCCTGCTGCTGGCCCGTACCCACGAGCTGAGCGCCGAGCACGTCGTCTCGTGGGAGGTGCCCTCCGACCCGGCGGCCGTCGCGGGCGTGCGGTCGCGCACCGCACGTCTGCTGCGCAGCTGGGGCCTGGAGGAGCTGGAGATGACGACCGAGCTGATCGTCAGCGAACTGGTCACCAACGCAGTGAGATACGCGACGGGACCGATCCGGCTGCGGCTGCTGCGTCAGTCCGTCCTGATCTGCGAGGTCTCCGACACCAGCAGCACCTCACCGCGGCTGCGGCACGCCAGGACCACGGACGAGGGCGGTCGTGGCCTCTTCCTGGTCGCCCAGCTCACACGCCGCTGGGGCACCCGCTACACACCCGAGGGAAAGGTCATCTGGACCGAACAGGATCTTCCGCGGACCGGCGGCTGAGTCTCCCGCGGAGCGGCGACGGAATCTCCTGCGGAGCGGCGGCCGGGAGGGGTTCACCGACCGTGTTCCGTCCGCGCCGCACGCGGCGGCCCCCGTCGCGTGATCATGTGCGCACGCGACCATATGATCTATGACCGGTGAGTATAGTCCCGTGCATGATCTCCGCCTTCCCCCCATGTGATCAGTCCGTACGCGGGGTGCGCCCATGCGCGCACCGTGTGGTGGTGCCCGGTCCCCGAATATCCGACCGGGGCTGGTGACGGATGTCGACAGCGATTCGGAAGCAGGAACCGGGAGCCGGATCCGGGCCCGCGAGCGGTACGTCGACCCGGAAGCGGCGCTGGGACTGGCCGGTGCTGCTGGTGTGCGCGGTCTCGGCGCTGGCGGTGGGGCTGTCCTCGCCCTCGGGCACGGCGCAGGAGGCCTGGGGCCTGGCCGCCGCGGTCGGTTACGGCTGCGCGGCCGTGGTCGCGCTGAGTTCAGCCACGCCGTGGTCCCGGGTTCCCGCCGTCGTCGCGACCGCCGGATCGGTGGTGGCCCCCCTGCTCTACCTCACCGTCGTCGGCAAGGCGCAGATGGAGGTCGGGGTCGTCGAACGGTCGGCCGACCTGCTGTTCTCCTCCGGCACCGTGTACAACGACGCTCCGCACGTGGTGCCGGACTTCAACCCGTACCTGCCCGGAATGGCGCTGTTCGGCATTCCCCATGTGCTGTTCGGCGACACCCCGTTCACCAGCGCCCGGCTGTGGTTCGCGCTCGGTTTCCTGGCCGCGGTGATCGGTACCGTACGGGTGCTGACCAAGGGGCGGGACACCGAGGGCGGTGCGGGCGGCGCCTTTGTCCCCTCGGCCGTGACGGGCGTGTTCTGGCTGGTCGCCTGCCCCGTCGTCGCGCTGCCGCTGACCATCGGGGGCGTCGACCCGCCGGTCGTCGGACTCGTCTGCCTGGCCCTGGCCTTCGCGGACCGGCGCAACGACCTGGGGGCGGGGCTGGCCCTCGGCGCCGCCGCCGCGCTCAAGTGGACCGCCTGGCCGGCCATCCCGGTGATCGTCGCCCTGTTCGCGGTGTGCCTCGGCAGGCGTGCCGCCGTCAGGAGCGCGGTGCTCGCCGTCGGGATCGCGGTGCTGTGCACCGTGCCCGTGGCGCTGGTGGACATGGACGCGTTCTACCAGAACGTGGTCCTCTACCCGTCGGGACTGGCCGAGGCGGCGTCGACCGCGGCGAGTCCGCTGCTCGGGCATCTGATCGTCACCCTGGTCCCGCACGGGCAGACGGTCACCATGGTGCTCATCGGGCTGAGCGCCCTGGGCGTGGGCGTGTCCCTGCTGGTGCGTCCGCCGCGGACCCCCGTCGCGGCAGCGGACCGGCTCGCGCTGGGGCTGCTCTTCGCGATCGTGCTGTCCCCGGCGACCCGCATCGGCTATGCCATCTTCCCCGTCGTCCTCTTCGTCTGGCCCCGGTTCGCGGCCCGTCTGACGGCGGGGCAGGCCACGGAGCCCGGGAACGAGGCGGGGGAGGCCGGGACCTCGCGGGCCCGGACCGCTGTGCCGCGGCAGCAGGAAACCGGGCGGAGCCTGACCGGTACCGCCGACCTGTAGACGCCGGCTCCCTCGGGGCCGCCCGCTCGTGCGGACGCGGTCCCGAAGCCGCCCCCCACAGCGGCACACCGACATCGAAACCGACACCGCCCCGCCGCTCGCACGCGGTGTGCGACCGGCGGGGCGATGTCGTGGCGGGTCACGGACCCCCCGCAAATCACGGACCCCCGCAGATCACGGGACCAGGGCGGTCACGGCACCCGGGCGGTCCATTCGGCGGTGGTGAACTTGGTGCGTACGAGCTCCTCGGCCCTGGCCATCTCCTCCGGGGTGACCTTGCCCGGGGTGAGGCCGTGGCGCCTGCGGAAGGACTCGATCATGTTGTCGATGACGGTCTCGCGAGGGAGACCGGTCTGCCGACGGAGGGGGTCGACGCGCTTCTTGGCGCTCTTCGTCCCCTTGTCGGACATCTTCTCCTTGCCGATGCGCAGGACGTCGAGCATCTTGTCGGCGTCGATGTCGTAGGACATGGTCACGTGGTGCAGCACGGCACCGGGACCGCCGCCGGCGCCCACGATGCGCTTCTGGGCCGCACCGGCGATCTTCCCGATCTCGGTCGCGATGTCGTTCAGCGGCTGGTACCAGGCCTTGATGCCCATGTCGCCGAGCGCCCCGAGCACCCAGTCGTCGAGATAGGCGTAACTGTCGGCGAACGACAGGCCGGAGACCAGGGCGTCCGGGACGGACAGCGAGTACGTGATGGTGTTGCCGGGCTCCACGAACATGGCACCGCCACCGGACACCCGCCGGACCACCGTGACGCCGTGCCGTTCGGCACCGGCCGGATCGACCTCGTTGCGCAGGGACTGGAAGCTCCCGATGATCACGGCGGGGGAGGCCCACTCCCAGACCCGCAGCGTCGGCGGGCGACGGCCCGCGGCCACCTCGGCGGTGATGACCTCGTCGAGCGCCATGTGGAGGGCGGGGGACTGCGGGCCCTCGTGGATGAGCTGCCAGTCGTAGTCGCTCCACTCGGTGGCCTGTGCGAGGGCCCGGCGCACGGCGACGGCGATTCCCTCGGTGGTGAGGCCCAGCATCACCGTCGAGTCCGGGAGGACCGCGTCGATCCGGGCGGCGAGCCCGGCGGTGTCCGTGTTGGCCGGAGCGCCCTCCAGCGCCGCGTCGATCGCCAGGATCGCCTCGTCGGGTTCCAGGAAGAAGTCCCCGGCCACCCGTACGTTCCGCAGCGCCCCGCCCTCGACGTCCAGATCGACGACGACGAGCTTGCCGCCGGGGACCTTGTACTCACCGTGCACAGCCATGCCTCCAGACCCGACGGCCTCTTGTGTACTCGGGCGCCGATCCGTGCGTGACGACGCCCACTGCCGTGGAGTCTAATCCGTACGATTTGCGCACCGGGCGGGCCGGCCGAGCCGAAGACGCGCGGGTCCCGACGCGGTTCCCAGCGGCCCTGACGGCCCTGACGGCCCTGACAGGGCTGACAGGGCTGACGGTCCCTCTGGGACCGCAGAGTTCCGGCGGGGTGCTAAGGGCTGTCCTGTAATCCGTGGCGGATCGGCGCGCGGCGTCAGATGTGGTGCATCGCAAGGCGGAGGGGTGCCCGCATACGGGACGTATGTGGGCGTTCCGACAACGCGGCGAGGTACCACGGCTGTCGTCGGGCGCCCGTCAGGGATTACGGGACAGCCCTTAGGCGGGCAGTGGAGCGCGGGTCTGTTCGACGAGCAGGGCGGTGACATCGCTGATCCGGCCTTCGCGGGCGTGAGCGGCCCGCTGACGATGTGCTCCGCTGCCGCAGCGGAGCAGCCGGTCGACGAGGCCGGTGACGACGGTGGTGTCGCCACAGGCGTCCAGACCGGGCAGCGCGGCCTTCATCATGCGGTCGAGCAGGGCGCGGGCGGGTGTCAGGGTGCCGGTCGTGGTGTCCACGCCGTTCCCCTCCAGGCCGTCGTGCGCGGCCCGCCACAGGGCGAGACGGAGAACCCGGTCGGGTACCTCGGCGGCGGGGCGGCCGTCCGCGACGGCCTGGAGCGCCGCGGTGGCCAGTCCCCGGACGAGAAGGGCGAGCAGCAGTGCCTCCTCGGCGGTGGCGGCCACGTCGGCGACGCGTATCTCCAGGGTGGGCAGGCGTGGGGCGGGCCGGATGAACCAGTACACCATTCCCGGATCGAGGGCGGCACCGCCGTCGAGCAACGCGTCGACGGCGCGGTGGTAGTCGTCGGGCGTGCGGTACAGCGGCGGGGGGCCGGAGGAGGGGAGCCGGGACCAGAGGATGTTGCGCCAGCTGGCGTGGCCGGTGTCCCGCCCCTGGTAGAAGGGCGAGTTGGCGCTCAGCGCGAGCAGGGTGGGCAGATGGGGCCGCAGATGGTTGGAGACGGCGAGGGCGGTGGGCAGATCGGGCATGCCGATGTGGACGTGGCAGCCGCACACGGTGTGGGACTCCACCAGATCGCCGAACCGGTCACTGATGTGCCGGTAGCGGGGCTTGTCGGCCAGCGGGAGCGGTACGGGGGTGCCGAACGGGGCACAGCCGGCGGCGACGAGACCGAGGCCGTGCCGCTGAGCCGCCTCGGCCAGCGCGCGCCGGGCCGCCGCGAGATGGTGGTGGGCCTGGTCGGCGAAGCGACAGACCGGAGTGGCGGCCTCCAACTGGAACCGCGTGATCTCCTCGGTCAGCATGCCGGCCGCGGGGGCGGCGGGAGCGGCGGCCCGCAGGACGAGGGGCGCCTGTGCCGCCGGACGGCTCGTCTCCGGGTGCAGCAGGAGGAACTCCTCCTCGATGCCGAAGGTGAGCGGGGCGTCGTCGTGGTGCGCGTTCGGCGGGTTGGTGCGACCGTGTGCCATATGCGACTCCGTTCCTGCGGGGCGGAGGTGCTTCCCCGCATCAGAAAGCTGGTGTCGACGTGACCGGTCGGGCAGAGGAACCGCCCCGCGGCCCGGGTCACGTGGGTGAGGGCGCGTGCTGACGGTGCGTCGGGGAACGTGGGGCCGGGTCAGGGTTGCATGTTCGGGCCGGGCTGACCAGGCCGCCCCCCGAACGGGTAACGACCTCGCCCACGTTGGCGGTGGGAGAAGGAGCGGTGTCTGGGGCCTTCGAATCCAAGGCGGAGGAGGGAGTCGACGCGGAGCGTCGGGGACTGACGACAACGCCGGAGGCGGAGGTCCCGGACGCTGCGACGCCGCTGACAATCGTGGGCGAGGTCGTAAGCGCCCCGGGACACCACCGCGCAGAAAGCGGTCCGGGGCCGTGTGGTGGGAAGTCACCACACGGCCCCGGACCGGGACAACGGCAGGGAAGCCCGCGTTGTCAGCCCTTGCGGGCCTTGATCTC
>NZ_JBIAUE010000038.1:0-51919 GCF_042892615.1 Streptomyces sp. NPDC001750
CACCGTCAGATCATCCGAGAAACGCCGGTCACCCGTCGCATCCGGCACATACTTCACACAGACAACGATCCTCAAGCTCACGCCGGCTCTCCTACTGCATCGTCTTTTCCGGGCTGCCCTGTTGCACGCAGCATAGGCGCCTGATGGTGCGGTTTCCGGTCGGGGCGACCCGCGCTCCCGAAGGAAATATTACTAGCCAGTACAGCCAGTGGGTGGCGTATGAGCAAGCGCTTGGAATGTGATCTGGCCGACGTACGACGGGCCGGCCGGCGACAGGGCGCCGCCCGGCCCTCTCACCGGCGCCGTCCCGGATCCCGTCCGGCGTGCCGCACGTGCGCCGCCGGGGTCCGTGCGCCGCGCGGACGCCTCAGTCCCGCAGCGCGTTGAACCGGCCCTGGTGGTAGAGGAGCGGACGCCCGCCGCCGGCCGGGTCTCCCACCACGGCCTCGGCGATCACGATCCGGTGGTCACCCGCCGGGATCCGGGCCACCACGCGGCACACCAGCCACGCCAGCACGCCGTCGAGGACCGGCACCCCCTGCGGCCCGTTGCGCCAGCCGGTGGACGGGCCGAACCGGTCGGCGCCGCTGCGGGCGAACGTGGCGGCCAGCTCCTCCTGGTGCTCCCCGAGTATGTGGACGCCGATGTGCTCCGCCTCGGAGACGACCGGCCAACTGAACGACGAGGTCCCCACGCCGAAGGAGACCAGCGGGGGTTCGGCGGCGACGGAGTTGAGGGAGGTGGCGGTGAAGCCGACGGGCCGACCGGCCGCGGCCGTGATCACCGCCACCCCCGCGGCGTGTCGTCGGAAGACCGAGCGGAGAAGGCCGGGAGAGGCCGGACGGGCGGTGCCGATCTCGGGTGAAGCCGTCATGGAGAAGTCCTTCTGCGAAGAGGCGTACGGGGCCGTAGGTGCTCAGGCACCCGGACAGCGCGCACTCGCGTTGCGGGCGAGGTCCACGTGGACCCGGCCGGGGGAAGGAGTTCCGGAGGCATGGCGTCAGACTGACGATACGTGACGGGCCCGGTCAAGCGCGTTCCGCGATGGGGGAGATGCGTCACGATCCGTCACATCGCCTCGCCCAGTGCCGCGACGACGTCGACGGTGCGCGGCTGTCCGACGGCCCTGCGGACGATCCGCCCGCCCGCGTCGAGCACCAGCACGGTCGGTGTCCTGGTGATCCCCAGCTCACGCACGAGAGCCAGACGCGCCTCCGCATCGACCTCGACATGGGCCACGCCGTCGACCATGCGCGCGACCTCGGCGAGGACTCGGCGCGTGGCCCGGCAGGGCTGGCAGAACGCGGTGGAGAACTGCACCAGGGTCGCCCTCTCCCCCAGTTCCGCACCGAGTCGGGCCGCGTCCAGCGCGCTCCCGTGCGTCCGCCCGTCCACCCTCGCCCTCCCGTCGTCGCGCCTCCCAGGAAGGCAGCGCCGCGTGACACCGGAACATTCCCGGTCGGCCGCACGTGACGAGAATCTCGCCTCCCGCGCCCGCGAGGACTGGCCACCGCGTCGCACATGGGGCACGATCGGCCCGATGCCGCAAACCTACGGCTGCGTAACTTCCGCCGGGAGGACCCTCCTCAGGCGCTGAAGAAGGGTCTCCCCAGAGATGGCAGAACTCGTCTATCGACCGGTCATCGGCGCCGCTCGCACCTTGTTCAAGGCGCTGGACCTGAAGATCGACGCTCGGGGTTCGGAGCACATCCCGAAGACCGGTGGCGCCGTGCTGGTCAGCAATCACATCAGCTACCTGGACTTCATCTTCACCGGTCTCGCCGCGCTGCCGCAGAAGCGTCTCGTCCGTTTCATGGCGAAGGAGTCGGTCTTCCGGCACCGCATCTCCGGACCGCTGATGCGCGGGATGAAGCACATTCCCGTGGACCGCAAGCAGGGCGAGGACGCCTATGCCCACGCGCTCGCGTCGCTGCGCTCCGGTGAGATCGTCGGCGTCTTCCCCGAGGCCACCATCTCGGAGTCGTTCACGCTGAAGAGCTTCAAGTCGGGGGCCGCCCGGCTGGCCCAGGAGGCCGGTGTGCCCCTGATCCCGACGGCGGTGTGGGGCACGCAGCGGCTGTGGACCAAGGGCCGGCCGCGCAACTTCAAGCGCGACCACCTGCCCGTGACGATCCGGGTGGGCGAGGCGGTGGAGGCACCCGCCGACCAGTACGCGGGGGCCATCACCCGGCGGCTGCGGGAGCGGGTGCAGGAGCTTCTGGAAGCGGCCCAGCGCGCCTACCCCGTGCGCCCGAGGGACGCGAGCGACACCTGGTGGGTCCCCGCGCACCTCGGGGGGACCGCGCCGACCCCGGCCGAGGTGCGCGCCCGGGGCTGACACGCATCGCCCCCGCTCCCGGCTGAAACGTCACTCCGGGGCGTCGGCGACGGTCGGGGCCCGGAGTTCCGCGAGGGAGCTCAGAGTTCCATGGGGAGCGCGTGCCAGAGCTGCGCGCGGTCCCCGGCGGACCTCAGGGCACTCAGCACCGCCGGGTGCGGTGCCGCGTGGAGCGTCGGGTAGTCCGTCTCGTGGAACTCGGGCCGGACGGGCCATGCCAGCCGTTCGCCGTCGAGCGAGAATCGGGCGTCGACCCCCGGCTTGTTGCCCCGGGGGTCCTGGCGGTCCCAGCGGTCGCGGCCGGGCAGCCGGACCGCGACGAGGCCGTGCACGGGGCCGGGGGTTCCGTGGGCGTCGGCGAGCCGCTGGTAGCAGAGGGCGGTGGGGATGCCGGCCGCGCGCAGGAGGGCGGCCAGGGCGTGCGCCTTGGCGTGGCAGATGCCGTGGCGCGCGGCGAGGACGTCGGAGGCGCGCCAGGTGACGTCCGTTCTCCCCGCGTCGCCGGAGTGCGCGATGGTGTCACGCACGTGGACGAAGGCGGCGACTGCGTATGTGTATGCGTCGAAGGTGTCGCCACGGAGCTCGGCGACCGTTTGTCGCACGAGCGGGTGCTCGTGATCGATGGCCTCGTCGGCGGCGAGATAGGCGGAGAGTTCCGGCACGTGCTGGATCAGCTGCATGACCGCCGAGCGTAGGCAAGCGGTCGGCCTGGAGTCAATAACTTTCCTGCCGACCGCATACCTATTCAGCACTATGACTCTCTGGAGCGCGCCGCGTCCTCGGACGACGTCACCTGGCCATCTCTTCCTTCAGCGCGAGGACGAACGCGTCCACGTCCTCCTCCGTCGTGTCGAAGGCGCACATCCAGCGCACGTCCCCGGCGGCCTCGTCCCAGAAGTAGAAGCGGAAGCGCTTCTGGAGCCGTTCGCTCACCTCGTGCGGCAGCCGGGCGAAGACGGCGTTGGCCTGGACGGGATGGAGGATCTCCACGCCGTCCACCCCGCGCACGCCCTCCGCCAGCCGCTGGGCCATGGCGTTGGCGTGCCGGGCGTTGCGCAGCCAGAGGTCCCCGGCGAGCAGCGCCTCCAACTGCACGGAGACGAAACGCATCTTGGAGGCGAGCTGCATCGACAGCTTGCGCAGATGCTTCATGGCGCGCACGGCGTCCGGGTCGAGCACGACCACGGCCTCGCCGAAGATCGCCCCGTTCTTGGTGCCGCCGAACGAGAGGACGTCGACGCCGACGGTGTTGGTGAACGTGCGCATCGGCACGTCCAGCGACGCCGCGGCATTGGCTATCCGGGCCCCGTCCAGGTGGACCTTCATACCGTGGCCGTGGGCGTGGTCGCAGATGGCGCGGATCTCGTCGGGCGTGTAGACCGTGCCGAGTTCGGTGTTCTGGGTGATCGAGACGACCTGCGGCATGGCGCGGTGCTCGTCGTCCCAGCCGTACGCCTGCCGGTCGATGAGCTCGGGGGTGAGCTTGCCGTCCGGCGTGGGGACGGTGAGCAGCTTGAGGCCGCCCACGCGCTCCGGGGCGCCGCCCTCGTCGACGTTGATGTGGGCGGACTCGGCGCAGATGACGGCGCCCCAGCGATCGGTCATCGCCTGGAGGGAGACGACGTTGGCGCCGGTTCCGTTGAAGACCGGGAAGGCTTCGGCGGTGGGGCCGAAGTGACTGTGCATGACGCGCTGGAGATGCCCGGTGTACTCGTCCTCGCCGTAGGCGATCTGGTGACCGCCGTTGGCGAGGGCGATGGCCGCGAGGATCTCCGGATGCGTGCCCGCGTAGTTGTCACTGGCGAAGCCGCGTACCTGCGGGTCGTGGTGGCGTCGCGCGTCGGTCCTTACGGTTGTGGGGTCAGCCACAGGCGCTTTCCGTTCACTTCCGGGGCGGGCCGGTCCCAGACGCCGACGATGGCGTCGGCCAGATCCTTGACGTCGGTGAAGCCCGCGAATTTCGCATTCGGGCGCTCGGCGCGCATCGCGTCGTGCACCAGTGCCTTGACCACCAGGATCGCAGCCGCGGACCTGGGCCCCTCCTCGCCCCCCGCCTTGCGGAACGCGTCCGCGAGGGCGAGCGTCCATGCCTCGGCGGCCGCCTTCGACGCGGAATAGGCCGCGTTTCCCGCGGTGGGCTTGCTCGCCCCGGCCGCGCTGATCAGCACGTAGCGCCCGCGGTCGCTGCGCTGCAGTCCCGCGTGGAAGGCCAGCGAGGTGTGCTGGACGGTGCGGATCAGCAGCTTCTCCAGCAGGTTCCAGTCGGCGAGGTCGGTCTCGGCGAAGCCGGCGCTGCCGCGCCAGCCGCCTACGAGGTGGACCAGACCGTCGATCCTGCCGAACTCCTTCTCCGTCTTGTCCGCCCAGTCGCGAGTGGCGGCCAGGTCCAGCAGATCGACCGTGTCACCGGTGACGGTGGCTCCGCCGTGGGCGTAGCGCGCGGCGTCGACCGCTTCGGCCAGGCGTGCCGCGTCGGCGTCGGAGGCCACGACGGTCGCGCCGGCCTCCGCGAGCCTCAGCAGCGCGGCCCGGCCCGCCGGGCCGGCGGCCCCGGCGACCGCGACCACGGCACCTTCGAGGGCACCGCTCCCGTTGCCCGTGCCGTTCCCGTTCATGGCCACCGCCTCCTCTGCCCCGGCGCTCACGCGGCTGCCCGCTCGGCACCCGCGGCGGTGATCCCCTTGGTCGAGGCGATCACGTTCTTCAGCTTCTTGGAGAGCGCCTCATAGAACATGCTCAGGGGAAACTCGTCCGGAAGCACCTCGTCGACGAGCTTACGCGGCGGCAGCGACAGGTCCAGCGCCTCGGGGCCCTTCGCCCAACGGGAGCCCGGGTGCGGGGCGAGGTAGGCGGAGACGAGTTCGTACGCGGCGAACCAGTGCACGAGCTTGGGGCGGTCGATGCCGTCGCGGTACAGCTTCTCGATCTCGGCGCACAGCTGGTTGGTGATCCGCGGGGCGCGTTCCCAGTCGATCCGCAGCGTGTTGTCGGTCCAGCGGATCACGTCGTGCTTGTGGAGGTAGGCGAAGAGCAGCTGTCCGCCCAGGCCGTCGTAGTTGCGGACGCGCTCGCCGGTGACGGGGAAGCGGAACATCCGGTCGAACAGCACGGCGTACTGGACGTCGCGGCCCTGCGGGACGCCGTCGGCCTCCAGCTGCACGGCCTCCTTGAAGGCGGTGAGGTCGCAGCGCAGCTCCTCCAGCCCGTACATCCAGAACGGCTGCCGCTGCTTGATCATGAAGGGGTCGAAGGGCAGGTCGCCGTGGCTGTGCGCGCGGTCGTGGATCATGTCCCAGAGCACGAACGCCTGCTCGCAGCGCTGCTGGTCCGCGACCATCTCGCGGATGTCGCCGGGCAGATCGACGCCGAGGATGCCGACGGCGGCCTCGGTGACCCGGCGGAACCGGGCGGCCTCGCGGTCGCAGAAGATCCCGCCCCAGCTGAAGCGTTCGGGGGCCTCGCGCACGGCGACGGTCTCCGGGAAGAGCACCGCGGAGTTGGTGTCGTAGCCCGAGGTGAAGTCCTCGAACGTGATGCCGCAGAAGAGCGGGTTGTCGTAGCGGGTGGCCTCCAGCTCGGCGAGCCACTCGGGCCAGACCATCCGCAGCACGACGGCCTCGAGGTTGCGGTCCGGGTTGCCGTTCTGGGTGTACATCGCGAAGACGACCAGGTGCTGCACCCCGTCGGCACGCCCCTTCGCGGGCTGGAAGGCGAGCAGCGAGTCGAGGAAGTCCGGCACGCCGAAGCCGTCCGCGGCCCAGCGGCGCAGGTCGGCGACGAGGGCACGGTGGTAGGCGGCGTCGTGCGGGAGCAGCGGGGAGAGCTCCTCGACCGCGGAGATCACGCGGTCCAGCGTCGCCTCGGCGGTCGCGCGGGACGGGGCGCCCTCCGCGTCGAAGTCGATGGAACCGTCCTTCGACTGCCAGGGACGGATCTCCTCCACGGCGTCCTTGAGGAGGGGCCAGGCGGGGTGGTCGACCACCGGCTGCTCCGCAGCAATACCTCCTGCGGCGACGTCGTGCACAAGAATTTCCGTCATAACACTTCCTCCACGGGAGAACCTCGCGTCAAAACACCGTATCCATGCGTGGTTACTCCAGACAAGTGGATCTCAGTAAATTATCCTGCGCGCCCGCGATGTCGCCGCGATTCTTCCTGCACGAAACCGCGGAAGGAGCACTTCCGTCGGAAGCGGAGGCTCCGGTGGCCGCAGCCCCACTCCGTCTCGTACGCGTACGCCCGAGCGGTCCCGCACGCGCCGGACGCGCGCCCGCGCACGGGCGGCACGGTTCGCCTCCCCTGCCCGCGTACGGACCCGGCCGGTTCGCCCGGACGCCCGGACGGGCCGTGATGACCCGGCACCCGACGGGTAGGAGCCGCATGCGGAGGAACACCGTCTACGGAAGCGAGTCGCCTTGTCTTTTCTCACCATCGGTCATCGCGGAGTGATGGGTGTCGAGCCGGAGAACACCCTGCGGTCGTTCGTCCACGCGGAACGGGCCGGGATGGACGCGATCGAACTGGACCTGCACCTGAGCAAGGACGGCGCGCTGGCCGTCATGCACGACTCCGACGTGGACCGCACGACGGACGGCAGCGGCCCGATCGCCGAGAAGACCCTCGCCGAACTGCGCGAACTCGACGCCGGACAGGGCGAGCGGGTGCCGGTCTTCGAGGAGGTCCTCGACGCCGTGCGGTCCCCGCTCCAGGCGGAGATCAAGGACGCGGCGGCGGCCCGCGCGCTGGCGGAGATGATGCTGCGGCGCGGCCTCGTCGAGCGGGTCGAGGTCTCGTCGTTCCACGACGGGGCGGTCGCCGAGATCGCCCGGCTGGTGCCGGGGGTGAGGACCGTGCTCATCGCGAGCCGCCGGCAGGACGATGCGGTGGAGCGGGCGAAGGCGGTGGGTGCGGCGACGCTGGCGCTGAACATCCGCCGCCTCACCCTGGAGATGGTCGAGCGGGCGCACGCCGAGGGACTGAAGGTCATCGGCTGGGTGGTGAACACTCCGGACCATCTGCGACTGGTACGCGCCCTGCGACTGGACGGCGCCACCACGGATCATCCGGAAATCCGCCGCGCCGTCCGCTTCACCGCCTGATCAACGCTCCGGCCCGACCAGGTCCTTGATCAGGAGTTCGAACGCGAGGTCGTCGCGCTGCGGGATGCCGAAGCGCTCGTCGCCGTACGGGAACGGGCTCGTCCTTCCCGTACGGCGGTAGCCGCGGCGCTCGTACCAGGCGATCAGTTCCTCGCGCACCGAGATCACGGTCATGTGCATCTCGGCCGCCCCCCAGTCCTCCCGTACGGCGCGCTCGGCCTCGGCGATGACCACCTTGCCGAGCCCGGCGCCCTGGAGGTCGGGGCGGACCGCGAACATCCCGAAGTAGGCCGCATCGCCCCGGCGTTCGAGCTGGCAGCAGGCGACGACCGCGCCGTCGCGCTCCACCACGAGCAGTCGGCTGCCGGGGGCCTCGACGACCTGCCGGACGCCGTCCGGGTCGGTCCGCTGCCCGTCGAGGATGTCCGCCTCGGTGGTCCACCCGGCCCGGCTGGAGTCGCCCCGGTACGCCGATTCGACCAGCGCCACGAGGACGGGGACATCGGCGACGACCGCGTCGCGGAACGTCAGCCGTCCGGAATCCTGGGTGGGGGCCATGTCCATGACGGCGATTCTCCGTTCCTCGGCTGCGGACGTGCCGCAGCAGCGTAACCCGGTGTCGCACGGCGGGCGGCGGTGTGGGGCAGGCATAGAGTCCGCCGCATGGTTCATGTGCTGAGCAGCCGGATCCTGCTGCGTCCCACCGATCCCGAACGGTCCCGCGCCTTCTACGGGGAGTCGCTCGGACTGCCCGTGTACCGGGAGTTCGGGACCGGCCCCGAGCGGGGCACGGTCTACTTCCTCGGCGGCGGCTTCCTGGAGGTGTCCGGACGCGCGGACGGGCCACCGGTGCCGAGTCTCGCGCTGTGGTTGCAGGTCGCGGACGTGCACGCGGCACACGACGAGCTGTCGGCCGGCGGGGTCGAGGTGCTGAGACCACCGTTGCGCGAACCGTGGGGGCTCGTCGAGATGTGGATCCGCGACCCGGACGGGCACCGGATCGCCGTGGTGGAGGTCCCGGCGGACCATCCGCTGCGCCACCGCCCCTGAGAGCCTGTCGGCATCCGCCACTCGGCGGCGGCCGCATGGCGACCGGCTCCGGCGGCGCGGGCCACGGGGACGGCCTCAGCGCGGGGCGCGGCTGCGTGCGGCGCAGTCGACCAGCACGGGCAGGGCCCGCTCCAGGGCGCCGTCGTCGTCCGCGAACGGGAGGCGCAGGTGGTGCCGGAAACCGTCCACGGCGGAGAAGGCGGGTCCCGGCACGATCAGGACGCCCGCACGGCGGGCCAGTTGTGCCGTGGCCTCGGCGTCGGCGCCGGGCATCTCCACCCAGAGGGCCGAACCCCCGGCGGGCCGTTCCCATCGCCATCCGGTCCCCTGCGCGCGCAGGAGGCGTTCGGTCTCCGTCAGGCGTTCGCGCAGCCGGGAGCGGCGCCGGGCGCGGGCCTCGGGCAGTTGCTGGAGCAGACGCACGGCCAGCATCTGCTCGACCACCGGGCAGGACAGGTCGACGGACCTCTTGATGTCGGCCAGTCGGCGGACGACGGTCGTGGAGGCGCGGATCCAGCCCAGCCGCAGACCGCCCCAGAACAGCTTGGAGAGGGTGCCGACGGTGGCGGACCCGGCGGGCGGCAGCCGGGAGGCCAGCGAGACGGGCGCCTCGTCGTGGTCCAGGGCCAGTTCCGCGTACGCGTTGTCCTCCACGGCGTACAGGCCCTGCTCGGTGAGCACGGCCGCCCAGGCCCGGCGCGTGTGTTCGTCCATGCTGCGCCCGGTGGGGTTGTGGACGGACGGCTGCAGATAGACGAGGCGTGGGCGCACGTGCCCGGCCAGCCGGGCCAGGGCGGCGGCGTCGCGGTGGGAGGCGTCGGCCGCCAGCGGGACCAGCCGGGCGCCGCGGGCCCGCAGGGCTTCGAGGGCGCCTCGGTAGGTCGGGTCCTCGACGATCACGGTGTCCCCCGGCTCGACCAGTCCCTGGGTGATCAGCCAGACGGCCTGCTGGGACCCGGCGGTGACGAGGATCTGCTCCGGCGTGGTGGGCAGGCCGGCCGCGCGGTGGTAGCCGGCGATCGCCTCGCGCAGCTCGGGCAGCCCGTACGGCAGGTACCCGTCGTCGGTCAGCGCGGTGGAGAGGTCGCGAGCGGTCAGGGATCCGACCGCCGACGCCACCATCGGCAGGCCGTCCAGCGCGCCGCTGGAGAGGTCGATGCCGTCGTCCCTCGTGCCGAAACTGGCCAGCCGCCCCTCGGTCGCCGGTTCGCCCACGCCCCCCGATCCTCGCAGCCGGGAGCCGCTGCCCTGCCGGCTCTCCAGCCATCCGGCGGCCTCCAGCAGCCCGTACGCGGCCGTCACCGTGGAACGGCCGACCCCGAGCGCGGTCGCGAGGGCCCGTTGTGAGGGCAGCACGGTGCCGGGAGCGACGTCCCCGCGCTCCGCCAGCTCCCGCAGCGCCTCGGCGAGCAACTGCGGCAACGCGCCCGCGCCGCCCTTGGACCACCCGGTCAGCAGACGCGACAGGCGAGTGGGAGGAATGCGGTCCATGCGTTCATCATCACCCGGCACAGGCCAATTGCCCTCAAGTGGTCTTGGTCCCCTACCGGCCGCGGGCACATGATCGGGAGAACGCCGTTGCGAAGGAGCAGAACATGGCGACCGTCGTGCTCGTCGGAACACTGGACACCAAGGGAGCGGAGTACGCGTGGCTGTCGGCGCGGCTGCGCGAGTCGGGATGCGACGTCGTGCTCGTCGACGCGGGCGTGCTGCCGCCGCCGCAGGACGGCCCCGGGAGTGACGTCGACGCCGCCGCCGTGGCGCGGCGCGCCGGGCATGATCTGGACGCGCTGCGCGCCGCCGGAGACCGCGGGGCGGCCGTGACCGCCATGGCCGAGGGTGTCGAACTGGTCGTCGGCGACCTGCACCGGGAGGGGCGGCTGCACGCGGTCCTGGCGGTCGCCGGCAGCGGCGGCTCGTTCATCGCCGCCCGCGCCATGCAGGCGCTGCCCGTCGGCGTGCCGAAACTGCTGGTCTCCACCATGGCGAGCGGGGACGTGGCGCCGTACGTGGGCAGCAGCGACGTCACCATGATGTACAGCGTGGTCGACGTCGCGGGCATCAACTCGGTGTCGTCCCTGATCCTGGGGAACGCGGTGGCGGCGGCCGCCGGGATGGCCGCCCATCATGAGCGGAGCGTGAACCGGTCGCACCCGGAGGGACGGCCGCTGATCGGTGCCAGCATGTTCGGCGTGACCACGCCCGCGGTCGACGTCGCCCGGCGGCGTCTGGACGAGCTGGGTTACGAGGTGCTGGTCTTCCACGCCACGGGCGCGGGGGGACGGGCCCTGGAGAAGCTCGCCGCCGGGGGGTTCCTCGCGGGCGTCCTGGACCTGACGACCACCGAGCTCGCGGACGAACTGGTCGGCGGCGTGCTCAGCGCAGGGCCGGACCGGCTGACGGCGGCGGGCCGGGCGGGGCTGCCCCAGGTCGTGGCCCCCGGCGCCCTGGACATGGTCAACTTCGGCGCCCGCGAGACGGTTCCGGAACGCTTCGCCGAGCGCCGTCTCCTCGTCCACAACCCCACCGTGACCCTGATGCGCACCACCGTCGGCGAGATGACGGAACTCGGCACCCTCATGGGGCGGAAGCTGGCCGCGGCCCAGGGCCCGGCGGCGGTCCTGTGGCCGCTGGGAGGGGTCTCCGCGGTGGACGCGCCCGGCGGACCGTTCCGGGATCCGGAGGCCGACGCGGCCGGGCTCTCGTCCCTGCGCACGGCGCTGAAGGGCAGTGCGGTCGAGCTGCGCGAGGTGGACGCGCATCTGAACGACCCGGCCTTCGCCGTGGCCGCCGCCGACCGTCTCCACCAGCTGATCTCTGCCCCCGCGGACCCGGACACGGGCGTCCGCTCCGGACCGACGTCCGATTCGACGTCCGAGCCCGCACGGCGTGCCCGCGCCATGTGACCGCCCATGTCTCGCGCGTCCCCCTGTCTCGCGCGTCCCCCATGTCACGCGCGCCCAGCAGAACTCGACCGCATCCGACCGATCCCGAACGATCTCACCCGAACAGGAGTCCTTCCGTGAACCGCGACCAAGCCCTGGCCCGCCTGACCGCACAGGTCGGCGCCGGCAAGCCCGTCATCGGCGCAGGCGCGGGCACCGGCCTGTCCGCCAAGTGCGCGGAGGCCGGCGGCGTCGACCTGCTGATCATCTACAACTCCGGTCGCTACCGAATGGCCGGCCGCGGCTCGCTCGCGGGCCTGCTGCCCTACGGCGACGCCAACGCCATCGTCCTGGACATGGCGGGCGAGGTCCTCCCCGTGGTGCGGGACGTGCCCGTGCTCGCCGGGGTGTGCGGCACCGACCCGTTCCGGATCATGGGCAACTTCCTCGACCAGCTGAAGGCCGTCGGCTTCACCGGCGTGCAGAACTTCCCCACGGTCGGCCTGTACGACGGGAAGTTCCGCGAGAACCTGGAGGAGACCGGCATGGGCTTCGGCCTGGAGATCGACATGATCCGCCAGGCCCACGAGCGCGATCTGCTCACCGCGCCCTACGTGTTCGATCCCGAGCAGGCCGCCGAGATGGCGCGGGCCGGCGCGGACGTCCTGGTCCCCCATGTCGGACTCACCACCAAGGGGTCCATCGGCGCCGCCACCGCCCTCACGCTCGATCAGGCGGCGACGGCCGTGCAGGAGATGCACGACGCCGCCAAGCGCGTCAACCCCGACATCATCGTGCTCTGCCACGGCGGGCCCATCGCCGAGCCCGAGGACGCGCGCTACGTCCTGGAGCACACCACGGGCATCGCCGGGTTCTTCGGCGCCTCCTCCATGGAGCGGCTCCCCACCGAACGCGCCATCACGGAACAGGCGCGCGCCTTCAAGTCGCTCACGATCGGCTGATCGAACGGGGAAGGACGGGGCCGGCCCGGACCGGCACGGCAGGGCGCGCGGCGGGGAACGCTCCGCCGCGCGCTCCCCGTGTACTCCCGTGCGCCGCGTAGGACGTTCCGTGCCCGGGCATCGACCCAGGGGACCGACTCGTGCGTCCAGGGGGGTGCGCTGTGCACGGACCGGCGATGTCCGGCTGGCTGCTGATGGCGTTGTGCGCGCTGACGGGCGCGTACTGCCTGCTGCGTACGCGCGGCGAGACCGGTGAGGGGCTCAGGGCGGCGCGCGCGGAGGCGCTGATGGGATTCGGCATGGCCGCCATGGCGGTGCCGACGGCCGTCATGACACCGCCCGCGTGGGGATGGGCGGTGTACGCCGTGCTGTTCGGCGCGGCCTCGGTGCGCGCGTTGTGGTTCTCCCGGCGCGGCGGGCACCATCTGCACCATCTGGTCGGGTCGTCGGCGATGGTCTACATGGCGTTGACTATGGCACCCGGCGGCGGGGGCGCGGCCGGTCATGGCGGGCACGCGGATCACGCCATGGCCGCCACGGCCGGGGGCATACCCCTGCTGACCGGGCTGTTGCTGGCCTACTTCGCGGCCTATGTACTGCGTGCGGGGGCCCGGTTGATACCGGTGGCCGCGGGCGGCGGACCGACCGGGGACGGGTCCGGCTGGGCGGCACGGCCGGAGCTCGCTCTCGCCTGCCGGATGACGATGGGGATCGCCATGTTCGCGATGCTGCTCACCGTGTGAGGGGCGCGTGGGGCAAACCGTGGCGTGCGTCACTTGCCGTGCGCGGGCATACCGCGGGCACCTCGACACTCATAGGCTGACGCCATGTTGGTCTCCCTCGCACTGCTGTCGCTCGGTGCACTGGCCGCTGTCGTGACCCCGCGCCTGATGGCGCGGGCCCGGTGGTCGGAGCGGGAGCCGGTGGTCGCCCTGTGGGTGTGGCAGTGCGTGGTGGCCGGGGTGCTGTTGTCCTTCGCGCTGTCCATGACGTTCAGCGCGGCCGCGGCCTGGCAGGCGGTGCGCGGGCACGTGTTCGCTCCGGCGCCGCGGGCCGTGGTGGAGGCGTACGCGCTGGGCGACCACGGCCGGTGGTCCGCGGCCATGGCCGTGCTGCTGGCGCTGGGCGGGGTGTGGACGGCCGCGATGCTGGCCCGCGAGGTGCGCCGGGCCCGGGTGCGCCGACGTCGGCGCAGGGCCGAACTGCTGGTGCGTTCCCCGCTGTTGCCCGGGGAGGAGCCCGGCAGCGAGCGGCTCGTCGTGCTGGAGGGCGAGCGTCCCGGTGCCTGGTGGCTTCCGGGCGCGGCGCCGCAGCTCGTCATCACCACCGGGGCGCTCGGCCGCCTGAAGGGGCGTCAACTGGATGCGGTCCTGGCCCATGAGCAGGGACACGCGAAGGCCCGGCACGACTGGCTGCTGCATTGTTCCGACGCGCTGGCCACCGGTTTCCCGCAGGTCCCGGTGTTCGCCGCCTTCCGCGACGAGATGCACCGGCTGGTCGAACTGGCCGCGGACGACGTGGCGTCGAAGCGGTTCGGGCGGCTGACGATCGCCCTGGCGCTGGTGGAACTCAACGAGGACCGGGGGGTGTTCGGCCCGTCCCCCGCCGCCGACGCCCAGCTGCCGCTGCGGGTGAACCGGTTGCTGACCCCGGTGGAACGGCTCACCGCCGGCCATCGGCTGCGACTGACCGCGGCGGCCGCCCTGGTGCCGGTGATTCCGCTCCTGGTGGCTTTCGTCCCGGGGCTCAGCGCGCTGCGATAGCCGGGGCGGGGGGCTTTCCGCGAAGATCGCCTCATGCCCTCACCGCCCCCCGCTCCGCCGCCCCGTGCGCGTTGCTTCGTCACACCGTTCGGCGCGGCCGTGGCCTGCGCCGCTGTCGCCATGGTCCTGCTGGTCCTGGTCGCCGTGCGCTGGTCGCCGCTGATGGCCGCGGACCTCTCGGTCGCACGGGCCCTGCACCGCAGGGCGGTGACGGAACCCGGTCTCGTCCATGTGAACCGGATCCTGACCGACTGGGTGTGGGATCCGTGGACCATGCGCGCGCTGATCGCGGTGGCCGTGGTGGTGCTGTGGTGGCGCGGCGCCCGCGTGCTCGCGGGATGGGTCGCCGTGACGAGCGTGCTGTGCGCCGTCCTGCAGCAGGGGCTGAAGGCCGCGGTCGGACGTCCGCGCCCCCGGTGGCCGGACCCGGTGGATTCCGCCCACTACGCGGCGTTCCCGTCCGGTCACGCGATGACCGCGATGGTGAGCTGCGCCCTGCTGCTGTGGCTGCTGCGCCGAAGCGGTCCGGGCCGGCCGGTGTGGCGGGCGGCACTGGCCGTGGCGGTGGTCTCGGTCGTCGGGGTCGGCGTCACCCGGCTCTATCTGGGGGTGCACTGGATGAGCGATGTGCTGGGCGGCTGGCTGCTGGGGGCGGCCCTGGCCGGGTTCTGCGTCGCCGGGTTCGAGCGGTACGAACGGCGGGGCCGGTACGAGCGACGCGGAAGGGCGGCCTTGCCCCGGCGTTCCTGAACCGGAAAGGATCGCCCTCATGCGAATCAAGGGTGTGCTCTTCGACTTCTCCGGGACCCTCTTCCGTATCGAACCGGTCCGGTCCTGGCTGCGCGCCGCCCTCGCCGAGCGCGGGGTGCCGATGGGCGAGGACGAGTTCGAGCGGTGCGCGCGGGAGCTGGAGGCGGCCGGGGCGCTGCCGGGCGGTCCGCCTCCCTTGCGGGTTCCCGACGAGCTGGCCGGACTGTGGGCCGCCCGCGACGAGAGCGCGGAGCTCCACCGGCGGGCGTACACCGCCCTGGCCCGGCAGGTGGAGCTGCCGGACCCCGGGCTGTACGACGCGCTGTACGAGCGGCAGCGGACGCCCGCCGCCTGGCGGCCGTACCCGGACGCGGCGGAGGTGCTCGGCGCGCTGCGCGAGGGCGGCATCCGCGTCGGTGTGGTCAGCAACATCGGCTGGGACCTGCGACCGGTCTTCCGGGGGCACGGCCTGGACCCCCTGATCGACACCTATGTGCTGTCGTACGAGCACGGCGTCCAGAAGCCGGACGCACGTCTCTTCCACACGGCCTGCACACTTCTGGGGCTGGATCCGGCGGATGTGGTGATGGTCGGTGACGACCTCCACGCGGACGGCGGGGCGGCGGCGCTGGGCTGTGACGTGCGGTTCGTGTGCCATCTGCCGGTGGAGGAGCGGCCGGACGGGCTGCGGGCGCTCGGACTGGTGTCGGGCGTCGGCTGAAGAACATGTGAGGGATGTCCCTGACGCACAATGGGTCGGATTTTCACACCAGGGCCTTAGCCTGTATGCATGTCCCGTTCTCCATGCCCCTCCGATTCCACGCGCACCGCCGCCGTGGTGAACAAAGAGATTCGTGACCTGTGGCAGCGTTCGGGCGGCCGCCTGTCCCCGGAGGACGAGGAGCAGTACCAGCGGCTGCTGGTGGAGTGGGCGGCGGTGACGGGCGGGAGTTCCAGGCCCGCAGCGTGACGCCGCCGTGCGCTCCGCCCCGGTCTCGGTGACCGGGTGGGCGCGTGGTGGCTACCGGCCCTCGCCGACGCGCCGGACCTGACGGTTCGCGGCGTCGAGGACGCTGTCGAGGAGCCCGGGGAACAGCGCCTCCAGGTCGTCGCGGCGCAGCCCGTTCATCTTGGCCGTGCCTCGGTAGAACTGCCGCACGACGCCGCTCTCGCGCAGCACGCGGAAGTGGTGCGTGGACGTGGACTTGGACACCGGCAGGCCGATGCGCGAGCAGGGCAGCTCGGTCCGCGCGGCGGCCAGTTCACGCACCACGCGCAGCCGCATCGGATCGGCGAGCGCGTGGAGCACTCCCTCGATCCGGATCTCGTCCCGCTCCGGGTGGTCGAGCACACGGCCACCGGCCGCGGCGCTCGCCGCAGGGGCGCTCGCTGGGGTCACCACGACGTCACTTCCAGGTTCCTCGGTCGGGTCAGCCATGATACGAGGCCCGTCATAGTTCGACGTTCCACGTGCGAATGGCTCCGGCCGGGCGCCACGACGGGTGGCGGGCTCGACGTCGCCCCCGAGCAGGTCCGGCCTGTCGGCGAGCGAGGCCGGATGTCCGGCCGGATCGGCGATCGGTCTGCGGGTGGTCGGATCGAGCATCCCCGCCAGGCCGGTGATCCGCGCCGCGACCGTGCGTCCTCATTGACGACCTCCTGCACGACCTCGAACGTCTTGCCCTCGCCGTTCACGAACCGGCAGGTCACACGCACGCGGTCGCCGCCGCGGAGCTCGCGCAGGTAACTCACCCTCGTTTCGGGGGCCACCGGCCCGACGCCGCCGGTCGGCAGCTCGTCCCGCGGGAGGCCGGCGGCGCGAAGGAGTTCCCGGCGCGCGTGCTCGGCGTACTGGAGGTAGCCGGCCCGGTTCAGATGGCCCTGGGTGTCGAGCTCGTAACCCCGGACGGTCACGTCCACGGAAAAACTCATGGCGCCCCCGCGTCATTCGGTGTTCGATCGTCCCTCACGCCCCGTATCCGCCCCGCGCCCCCTCGCAACGTCCGGCGCCCCCTCGCAACGTCCGGAGAGAATCCTCATGACGGCATCGTCGCCCACCACTCCCCCACGCCTGGTTCCGCTGCTGGAGCAGTTCGACTTCGCACGGCGGCGACTCGTCGACCGCCTGGCCGGCCCCCGTGTGGACAGCGGGAACGGCACGGCCGTCGCGGTCGCACCGATGACCGACGAGGAGTACCTCTGGGAACCGGTGCCGGGCTGCTGGTCGCTGCGCCGCCGCTCGGACGGACCGGGGCCGACGGCCACCCTCCTGGCCGGCGGGGGCGAGTGGGGACGCGATTCCGCGGACTTCCCGCATCCCTCTCCGCCGCCCTTCACCACTCTGGCCTGGCGGCTGAGCCACCTCGGCGAGATGCTCACGCTGCGCGCCGACCACACGAACGGCACCCACACCCTGGCCCGGGACGACTACCGGATCGTGGCGGACGCCGCCACCGCGATCACCGATCTCGACTCCGCCGCCGCGGCCTGGCGGGAGGCGCTGCTCGACGCCGACGACGCGGCGCTGGACACGGTGGGGCACAGCACGTACCCGTACGGCAGCGATCCGGAGGACCCGTTCCTGGAGACCGTCTGGTGGGTCAATCAGGAACTCCTGCACCACGGTGCCGAGATCGCGCTGCTGCGCGACCTCTACCGCGCGCGGCGGCACTGAACCGGATACCCGCCGCCCGGCCCCGCCGCGGCGCGGGAACGGCCGGGGCGGAGGGGCTGCGCCCCGATCCCGTCAGACGGCGCGCAGATACTGGTCCGGCACGCGCGGTCCGGCGCCCAGTTCACGGGCCGCGTGCTGGGCCCACGACGGATTGCGCAGCAGCTCGCGGCCGAGGAGGACGGCATCCGCCCGGCCCTCGGCGACGATCTTCTCGGCCTGGTGCGGCTCGGTGATCAGGCCGACGGCCGCCACGGGCAGGGAGGTCTCCGTCCGGACACGTTCGGCGAAGGGCACCTGGTATCCGGGACCGGTCTCGATCCGGACGCCCGGCGCGTTCCCGCCGCTGGAGACGTCCAGCAGGTCGACGCCGTGGTCGCGGAGCTCGTGGGCGAGCCGCACGGTGTCCTCCACGGTCCAGCCCTCGCGCTCGTCCTCCTCGTTCTCCGTGAGCCAGTCCGTCGCGGAGATCCGGAAGAGGACGGGCAGGTCGTCCGGCCAGACCTCCCGCACCGCGTCCACGACCTGGAGGGCGAAGCGCGCACGGTTCTCGAAACCGCCGCCGTACTCGTCCGTGCGGCGGTTGGTGTACGGCGAGAGGAACTGCCCGACGAGGTAGCCGTGGGCTCCGTGCACCTCGGCGACCTCGAAGCCCGCGTCGAGTGCGCGGCGGGCGGCCTCGCGGAACCGGTCGACGACATCCCGGATCCCGTCCGCGGTCAGTTCGTGCGGCACCGGACGGCCCTCGTCGAACGGCAGCGGGCTGGGGGCCACCGGCGTCCAGCCGTGCGCGTCGGGGCCTACGGGGCCGCCGCCCAGCCAGGGCGCCGCCGTCGACGCCTTGCGCCCGGCGTGGGCGAGCTGGATTCCCGGCACCGTTCCGCGCGCCTTGAGAAAGTCCGTGATCCTGCGGAAGGCGTTCACCTGGGCGTCGTTCCAGATACCGAGGTCCGCCGGGCTGATCCGGCCCTCGGGAGCGACGGCCGTCGCCTCGGTGAGGACGAGTCCGGTCCCGCCGATGGCACGCGCCGCGAGGTGCGCGAAGTGCCAGTCGGTCGCGACGCCCGCGTCCGGACCCGTGGGCTCGGCGCTGTACTGACACATGGGTGCCATCCACACCCTGTTGGGGATGACGAGCGATCGCAGGGTGAAGGGCTCGAAGAGGGCGCTCATGCGCAGCTCCGTTCCGGTGGGTGTTCCCCGCGGACGGGGGAAGGGTGCGGCCAGGTAGTACGATAGACGTCGTACTACGATGCTCGTCAAATTACGACGGCTCTCGTACGACAACGCGGACCCACGCCCCCATTCCCGCCGAGACCGACCAGGAACGGTCTGCCGCACACCCCGGCGGTACCGCGCCGACCGCACCGCCCCCGCCGTCCGTCGACGAAGCGGGGCCGCCGCCCCGCCCGTCCCGGTCGACGCGACACGGTCAGCCGCGCCGCCGGAGCACGATGGCGGCGTCCGCGTCGTACCCCTGGGTCCAGCTGCGCCCCGCGTCCGACGTCCAGGTGACATGGACGGTCTCCCCGGCGCCCCTGACGGCCTCCACCGTCATGACCCGGTCGCCGTCCCTCACGTCCCCGCGGCGCAGCTCCCGCGCGCGGACGGTGACGGGCTCCGACGCCGCCGCGGCCTCGGCCCGGTCCGCCGCGAGGACGAGGGCCGCCGCCAGTTCCCGGGCGCGGACGGGGGTGCAGACCAGGGACAGCTCCCCCGACGGCGCCGCGGCACGGATGCCGACCCCCGTCCCGGCCGGGGCCACCTCCAGGGTCGCGACGCGCCCCTCACGGTCCTCGACACCACTCGTCATCGCTCCGCGCTCCTCCCGCACGACCCGCTCGCCCCTCCCGTGTCGGGCGAACCTTCCCGCCGGTCCGCCCGTAGATCAATTGTGTTGCCGGCCGGTCCGGGCCTGCATACCGTCCCATACATGGCAACACCCACTCTGAACACCGAACGGCTGCTTCTGGAGCCGTACTCCCCCGCCGACGAAGAGGCCTTCGTCGAGCTCTTCCAGGACACCCGGGTCTCCCGGTGGATGGGCGACGGGACGAAATCCGAGGCCGAGGACCGCGCCATGTTCCAGCGCGTCTTCAGCAAGGTGTACGCGCAGGAACTGTTCGACGTATGGGCGGTGCGGCACGACGGCCGCCTGATAGGACACGCGGAGATCAAGCCGACCGAGGAGGTGTCCGGTCACGAGCTCGTATACGCCCTGGAGCCGGACGCGTGGGGGCACGGTTTCGGCACCGAGATCGCACGGGCGCTGATCGCGTACGGGCACGATGTCCTCGGGCTCACCGAGGTGCATGCCACGGTGGCCGCCGAGAACACCGCGTCCCTGGTGCTGCTGGACCGGCTGGGGTTCCGATACGTCCGGGACATCACGGAGGACGACGGCACCACGACCCGGGTACTGACCCGGTCCGCCGCCGCGGACACCGCCGACGAGGCACCGGAAGCGGCGGCCGGTCAGCCTCTGTAGACGTCCAGTCGGCCGCACATACCGAACCTGCCGTGGGCAATGGGCCGTTCGGCGTGCACGGCGGCGGCGGCGAGATGTCCGCCGTCGCCGCGTGCCAGGGCGTCGAGCCGGTCACCGGTCGCCGCCGCGGCGGCCGCGGCCCCCTCACGCCAGCGCCGCCGCCACTCACCGGCCATCGGCCGCACGAGCGCGGCGGCGGCCCGGTGGAAGGCGGCGAGGGGACCGGGGTCACCGGCCTCGGCGGCCCGGCGCAGCGCCAGGAATCCCTCGACGGCGAGGTCCCGGCGGGCGAACGCGGCCCGCTCCCGCTCCGCTTCGGACCCTTCGACGGGAAGGGCGGCCGCCGACCGGTAGCGACCGGGGTCCGTCAGGTGCTGGGGCGGCAGGGTGAGAACGGCGTCCCCCGCCTCGGGCAGTCCGCCGTTCTCCATGAGGACGACGACCCGCAGCCCGTCCTCGTCGACGATGCGATGGATCGTGCCCGGCGAGAACCGGACCAGGGCGCCCGGAGCCAGCGGCGTCTGCCGGAAGCCCGAGGTGGTGAGCGTCTGCACCGATCCCGTGCCGCCGACCACCACGTACGCCTCCGTGCAGGCCAGATGGAGATGCGGCGTCCCGCCGCGCAGCCCGTCGACGGCGGGACGATCGTAAACCCGCAGATGAGAGACGGCTACGGCGCCGGGAAGCCCTTCGAAGGTCGACACGCGTACTCCTTTTCGGTGTGTCGGTCACAGTGCTCGGAAAGCGCTTTCCGCGTCTCCGGCACCGTAGCGGCACCGGCCGCGAAGCGACAGGGGCGGATCGCCGGGAATCACCCTGCGGGGTTGCGCCGACGACGGGGTGCAGACTTGCGCGTATCCGGCACAACGGCGTTTCGGGAGGTTCGGCCATGGCCGACGTACTGCTCACCGTGGGCACCCGCAAGGGACTCTTCATCGGCCGCGGGCGCGGTGGCGCGTGGGAGTTCGGCGGTCCGCATTTCAACGCCCAGGCGATCTCCTCGATCGCGATCGACAGGCGCGGCCGGGTGCCCCGGCTGCTGGTCGGCGGGGACAGCGCGCACTGGGGTCCGTCCGTCTTCCACTCCGACGACCTCGGCCGCAGCTGGATCGAACCCGGGCAACCGGCCGTGAAGTTCCCGCAGTTCACCGGCTCCTCGCTGGAGCGGGTCTGGCAGTTGCAGCCGGCGGGGGCCGAGGCGCCGGACGTCGTGTACGCGGGGACGGAGCCGGCCGCGCTCTTCCGCTCCCGGGACGGCGGGGTGTCCTTCGAACTGATCCGCCCGCTGTGGGAGCATCCGACGCGCTCCGCGTGGGTGCCTGGCGGGGGCGGCGAGGGGCTGCACACCGTGCTGACGGATCCGAGGGACGCCGGGGCCGTGACGGTCGCGGTGTCCGCGGCCGGGGTCTTCCGCACCAGGGACGGCGGGGCGAGCTGGGCCCCGGCCAACAAGGGGGTGTCGGCGTCCTTCCTCCCCGGACCGGACCCGGTGTTCGGGCAGTGCGTGCACAAGGTGGCCCGGGACGCGGTCGATCTCGACCGGCTCTATCTCCAGAACCACTGGGGTGTGTTCCGGAGCGACGACTCCGGGGACCACTGGACGGACATCGGCGGCTCCCTGCCCTCCGACTTCGGTTTCGCCATGGCGGCGCACCCGCATCGCGCGGACACCGCCTACGTCTTCCCGATCAACGCCGACGTCGACCGGGTGCCGGCCGAGCACCGCTGCCGGGTGTTCCGCACCGGGAACGCGGGCGGAACCTGGGAGCCGCTGTCGACGGGGCTGCCCGAGGAGGCGCACTACGGCACGGTGCTGCGCGACGCGCTCTGCACCGACGACGCCGACCCGGCCGGGGTGTACTTCGGCAACCGCAACGGCGAGGTGTACGCGAGCGCGGACGACGGGGACAGCTGGCGGCAGCTCGCCTCCCACCTGCCGGACGTGCTCTGCGTCCGGGCGGCGGTGGTCGGCCCGTGACGACCGCCGGAGGGAGCCGGCCGCCCGCGGCGACGCACGGTTCTCACCGGGAGGGCCGGACGCTCACCGGGGTCGTGTGCAGAACCCGTCGGCGCCGGGAGACCCGCCGTCGGAAGAGCTCCGACGGCGGGCGTCCGGTCACGGCAGTTGCCAGTCCACCGGCTGGGCCCCCTGGCGGAGCAGCAGCTCGTTGGTGCGGCTGAAGGGACGCGAGCCGAAGAAGCCACGGTCCGCGGACATGGGCGAGGGGTGCGCGGACTCGATCGCCGGGAAGTCGCCGAGGAACGGCCGCAGATTGCGGGCGTCGCGCCCCCACAGCACGGACACCAGAGGCTTGCCGCGCGCCGCCAGGGCACGGATGGCCTGCTCGGTCACTTCCTCCCAGCCCTTGCCGCGGTGCGCGCCCGGCTTGCGGGGTGCCGTGGTGAGTGCCCTGTTCAGCAGCAGCACGCCCTGACGCGTCCAGGGTGTGAGATCGCCGTTGGACGGGCGCGCCAGTCCCAGGTCCGTATGGAGTTCCCGGAAGATGTTCTCCAGGCTGCCGGGCAGTTGACGGACCTCGGGAGCCACCGAGAAGCTCAGCCCCATGGCCATTCCCGGTGTGGGGTAGGGGTCCTGACCGACGATCAGGACGCGTACCTCGTCGAAGGGCTGCTGGAAGGCGCGCAGGACGTTCGCGCCGGCGGGCAGATAGGTGCGACCGGCCGCGATCTCCGCACGGAGGAAATCGCCCATCTCGGCGATGCGTCCGGCCACGGGGGCCAGGGCCTCGGCCCAGCCGGGCTCGACTACTTCATTCAAGGGTCGTGGTGCCACGAACATCACTCTACCGGCGTAGCCGACCCTCTCCCGCTCCCCGTCGACAGCTCCGACCTCCGGACTTCCGTTCCCGGCCTCCCGCCTCCCGGCTCCGTGTTCACCGAATCCGAATTCCCTCCTCACGGCTTCCGCCCCGCCCTCCCGTCGGACTCCCGGCCCCACCACCCGGCCCGCGGAGATCCGCCGTACGACCGGCTCCGCCTCGGGCGGCTCGTGACGGTCGGGATAGGCTGCCGCCGTCACTCCTCGTTCCTCCTCGCACTGGAGCCGGTCCATGAGGTCACACAGGCGTCCGCCGGTGAGCGGCGATGCGCGTCACGCCCCGTGGAGGCGGTCGTGACGGCGGGGACGGAGACGCCTTCCGGAGCGACGGAGGCACAGGGAGCGACCGGGGCGAGGGCGACGGCGGGGGCGGGTGCGCCTGGCCCCTTCGTGCTCGGCGTGGACTCCGGCGGCTCCGGGCTGCGGGTGGCGCTGGGCAGCGTGGACGCGTCCGGCGCCCTGGACACCGCGGTCTGCGGCGAGCCGGTGCGGACCGGTCCGGAGGGTATCGACGCGGGCCACCTTCTGGAGCAACTGCTGCCCGCCGCCCGCCACTTGCTGGAGGGGCAGGGCGCCCCCCACGGCTCCGGGATCGCCGCGGTGGCGATCGGCGCCGCCGGAATGACCACCCTCGGCGGGCAGTTGCGTGCCGAACTGCCCGCGGCCCTGGAACGCGCGCTCGGGGTGCGGCTGCTGGCTCTCGCCGCCGACGCGGTGACCGCGTACGCCGGCGCGGTGGGACAGCGTCCCGGCGCGGTCGTGGCGGCGGGCACGGGCCTGATCGCGCTGGGCACGGACCTGACGCGTTGGCACCGGGTCGACGGCTGGGGGCATCTGCTGGGCGACAGCGGCGGCGGTGCCTGGATCGGGCGGGCCGGTCTCGACGCCGCCATGCGCGCGTACGACGGCCGCCGCGGCGGGTCCGCCGCGCTGCTGGCCCGGCTGGAGGCGGTGTTCGGGCCCGCGCCGGAGCTCCCGGGGCGGCTGTATCCGCGCACCGACCGGCCCGCCGTGCTGGCCTCGTTCGCGCCCGAGGTCGCCGCCTGCGCCGGTCACGACCCGGTCGCGGCGGGCATTCTGCGGGAGGCCGCCGGGCACATCGCGGCGGCGGCCGCGGCCGTCTGCCCGGAGACCGGCGCCGACGGCGGACCGTGCGAAGTGGCCCTGACGGGCGGCCTGTTCCGGATGGGCGATCCACTGCTCGTACCGCTGCGCGAGGAGCTGTCCCGGCAGGTTCCACAGGCCCGGGCGGTCCCCGGTTCGGGTGATCCGCTGACCGGCGCCCTGTCCATCGCACGGGCGGCGGCCGACGGGGATCTGCGGCTGCCCCGTCATCCGACGCTGCTGTGCGTACGCGGCGACGGGCCTGCGCAATGACCTCGGACAGGCACCGACAGAGCGGGACGGTCAGCCGGTAAGCCTCCCATCGGATAAAAGCGGACAGATGGCGCCCGACTGGGCCCTCCCCGAACGGGGAGGCACTCGAAGCCAGTAGCATGCGGCGCCATGAGCACCCCCACTGGGCCCGCTTCCGGCCTGCCTGTACGAATGCCGCGACCTCGCCAGTCCGGACGGCACCGCCGCCCGGAGCCCGTGGTCGCACCCGAGGGCGCCGCGGCGCTCGTTCTCGCCGTCCCCGGTGCCCCTTCCTCGGCCACGCGCAGCCTGGCCGAGGAAGTGATCAGCATCGCCCGTTCCGAGCTGCCCGGTCTGAACGCCCTGGTCGGCTACCTCGACGGCGACGACGCCGAGTTCCCCACGCTCTCGTCCGTCCTCGCCCAGAACGCCGCCGAGCGCGTCGCGCGCGTCGAGCAGGCGCGGGCCGCGGGTCGCGAGGTCGCCGACCCCGAAGGCCCGTCGGCCGTGGTGGTGCCGCTGCTCGCGGGGCCGGACAGCGCGCTGATCAGGCAGATACGGCAGGCCGTGATGGACAGCGGCACGCAGGTGGAGCTGACGGACGTGCTCGGCCCGCACCCGCTGCTCGCGGAGGCGCTCCACGTCCGTCTGTCCGAGGCCGGCCTGGCCCGCGCCGACCGCGCGCGGCTGTTCACCGTGGCGACGGCGGCCGACGGCATCGTGCTGGCCACGGTGGGCGGAGAGGAGGCCGTGCAGGCGGCCGGGATCACCGGCATGCTGCTCGCCGCCCGGCTGGCGGTCCCGGTGATGGCCGCGGCGCTCGACGTGGACGGGTCCGTCGCGTCGGTGGCCGAGCAGCTGACGAGCTCGGGCTCGGCGCAGCTGGCGCTGGCCCCGTACCTCGTCGGCCCCGAGGTGCCCGAGGGGCTGCTCGACATCGCGGCGAAGGAGGCGGGCTGCGCGGCGGCGGAGCCGCTCGGCGCCTACCCGGCGATCGGCAAGCTTGTGCTGTCGATGTACATGTCCGCGCTCGGCATCACGCCGGCCGTGCCGCAGGGCGCCCCGGCGCACTGAGCCGGGGCCGGACGCGCCGGCCGGCGGGGTCGCCGTTCGTTCCCGACGGCCGGCCGGGTCCGGAGGAACCGGACCGGGCCGGCCGTCGTGGTGCTCGGGACGTGCCGGCGGCCGTCAGGCGAAGACCACGCAGGACGCGGCGGGGACGTCCAGCGAGCCCGCACGACGCGGGATGCCGGTCGTCGCGTCTACGGCGAACCAACTGACGTTCCCCGACCGCTCGTTGGCCGCGTACAGCCACCGCCCGGTGGGGTCGAGCGCGAGATCGCGCGGCCAGTGCCCGCCGCAGTCCACGGTCGTGACCGTCCTCGCCCTCTCACCGGCCGGGTCGAGGGCGAGGACGGAGATGCTGTCGTGCCCCCGGTTCGCGGTCCAGAGGAACCGACCGTCGTGCGAGACGACCACCTCCGACGGATAGGTCACCAGATCCTCGGCGCCCTCCTCCCCCTCGGGCAGCACGGCCGTCTCGGCGACCGGTTCCAGAACGCCCGCGGCGGCGTCCCACCTGCACACGGTGACGGTCGGTTCGAGTTCGTTGAGGACGTAGGCGTGGCCGCCGTCGGGGTGGAAGGCGAGGTGGCGCGGGCCCGTGCCCGGCCGCAGGACCGTCTCGCCGTGCAGACGCAGCGCGCCGGTCGCGGTGTCGAGGGCGCAGATCCGTACGGAGTCGGTTCCGAGGTCCACGCTGAGCACCCAGGCGCCCGAGGGGTCGGGCAGCACCTGATGCGCGTGCGGGGCCCGTTGGCGCTCGGAGTCCGGGCCGCTGCCCTCGTGGCGGAGCACGGAGCCGACGGGGCCGACGGAGCCGTCCGGCCGCAGGGACAGGGCGGTCACGCTGCCGGAACCGTAGTTGGCGGTGAGCAGATGACCGGCCGCGAGAGCCAGATGGGTCGGGCCCTCGCCCTCCACGGGCCGGAGTTCGCCGATCGGCCGCGGCACGTCGCCGGTGATGTCGAGAGCGGCCGCCGCGCCGTGCTCGGTCTCGCTGACCGCGTAGAGCACCCCGCCGCCCGCCCCGTCGCCGACGGCCAGGTACGAGGGATCGGGGACGGCGTCCGTCGCGCCGAGGAAGCTCGGCTCCCCGGTCCCGGCGTCCACGGCGACGGCGGTGATTCCCCGTCCGCCCGCCGAGGTGAACGATCCGATGTAGGCCCGCCCCGCGCCTTCGCCCGCCGCACCGTTTGTCACCGCACTGCCCCTCTCCGCCGACGGACCGCGGCCGTGCGTGCTGCCGCGGTCTCTCCGGAGCGACGGTAGCAGTCGGCCGGTCAAGGTCTGGACCAGGGCCACGGCGGGTGGTACGGGCCCGGCCCCGCCGTGTCACGCGCCGATCGGCGGCGCCCCTGGCGCACTGCGCAGCGGCGCGGCGAGTTCGGCCAGGGCCCGCTCCAGGCCGTGCAGATGGGCGAGGGCGGGCTCGGCGACGGTGACGTGCGGCGGCACGCCGGGCACGTCCGCCCGCCGCGCCGGGTCCGGGGCGGTCAGTGCCTCGACGGACGCCTCGACGCGCCAGCACGCGGCGGCGAGACGGGCGTCGTGGGACGCCTCCGGGTCGGCGGCGACGGAGGCCAGTCCGCGTACTTCCCGGGCGCACGCGTCCAGGAGCGCGAGCACCTGCCGGGCCCTGGCCCGGCGGGCGCGCAGCGGGCTCAGCGGGTGCACCAGCGGCGCCAGTGAGAGCCGGACCCGGCCGAGGAGCGCCTCCAGCTCGGCGATGCGCGGCGCGGGGTCGGCGGTCGCCGAGCCCGCCAGCCGCGCCGCGGCCTCCGCGGTGCAGGCGTGCACGCAGCGCAGGGCCCGCTGGATCCACGCGTCGGTGGTGGCGTGGGTGGTGACGGGCAGCACGAGGAGCACCGCGAGGGCGGCGGCGAGCGCCCCGGCGGCGGTCTCCGTGACCCGCAGCAGGAGCAGGGCGGGGTCGAGCACGCCGAGGAGTCCGTAGAGCGCCCCGGCCAGCACGGTCACGGACAGCATCATCCAGGTGTAGGAGACCGCGGCGGTGTAGAAGATCCCGAAGACGCCGAGCGCGACGAGGAGGGCGCTGGGCACGGGCGCCCCGTGCAGCGGCACGACGACGGCCAGTCCGACGGGAACGCCGATCAGGGTGCCGAGGACCCGGCGGAAGCCGCGCACCAGGGTCTCGCCGCGCGAGGTGGTGTTGACGAAGACCCACCAGGTGGCGCCGACGGCCCAGTACCAGCGCTGTTCGGACAGGAGCAGGCCCGCCGCGAGCGCGACGGCGCCGCCGGCCACGGCCTGGACGGCCTGCCGGGTGGTCGCCCTGGCCAGTCCCGTGCCGGTCGACGGAGCGGGTACGGGGGCGGGCGGCAGCCGTCGTTCGTAGCACCACAGCCCGAAGCGGACGGTCGAGGAGGCGAGGAGGGAGAGGGCGACGGCGGAGTACAGCTCGGGGAGCTGCTGCGGCAGCGTGTGGAGGAACTGCGTGGTGAAGAAGGCCATGAACACGAAGACGCCCAGCGAGTGGCCGCGCGGCCCCCACCTGCGCGCGTACACCCCGAGGCCCATGACGGCGAGAAACGCGGCGCCCCGCGCGGTCGGGTGGTCGTGGAGCACGGCGGCGAGCGCGAGCGCCGGGAAGCCCGCGACGGGCAGCAGCGCGGTCGTGAGGGCCTGGTCCCTGACCGTGGTGTCCAGCACGGTGAACAGCGCGAGCAGTGCGGCGAGTCCGCCCGTGACCGCCGCGACGAGCGAATGTCCCGCCAGTCCGCAGAGGGTGACGGCCAGGCCGATGCCGAGGACGGCCCTGAGCGCGCCGCGCAGCCGCAGCCGGCCCGGGTCCGGGGAAACGAACATCCTCTTCAGCACGTGGCTCCCGATTCGTGCACCGGTTCCGCGCACCGGCATGAAAAAGGCGCCGCGGAGATCCGCAGCGCCATCGACGGGTACATCACAGCACCCCTGAAGACCTTGGCTCAAGCGAAGGCGGATCCACTGGGCCATTGGTCCAGTCGGTGGCTGTCCGGCCGGGCCGGGGGTAGGCCAACGGACCGGAGGGCGACACGGGGCCGTGGACGGCTCGGGACCGGTCCCCGCGGGCACGGTCCGCCGTCAGGGGGTGCGCGGGGCGGGTTCCGCGGGACCGGCGGGACCGTCGGCGGACCGTGCCGGGAGGATCGCCGTCACCTCGTACCCGCCGTCGGGCGTGGGTCCGGTGGCGAGTTCGCCGCCGAGCATCGCGGCGCGTTCCCGCATGCCGAGCAGGCCGTGGCCCGCGCCCGCCGAGGACGGAACGGCCCGTTGGGGCGCCGTGTTGGTGACCCGGAGCGTGAGCCCGGACGGGCGATGGCCGATCTCGACCCGCACCGCGGAGCCGGGTGCGTGCCGCATCGTGTTGCTGAGTGCCTCCTGCACGATGCGGAACGCCGACAGTTCGACGCCCGGGGGGAACGGCCGCCGCTCCCCGGAGACGGTGACGGTGACCGCCAGCCCGGCGCCGCGGGCGTTGCCGACCAGTTCGTCCAGCCGGTCGAGGGTGGGCTGCGGGGCGTGCCGGGCGGCCTCGGTCAGCGGCTCCTCGGAGCGCAGCACGCCGAGGACACGGCGCAGTTCGGTGAGCGCGTCGACGGCGTTCCGGCGGATGGCCTCGGCGTTCTCCCTCAGCGCGTCGGAGGGGTTGTCGACCAGGTGCGGGACGACCTGCGCCTGGATGGAGACGACGGACATGTGGTGGGCGACCACGTCGTGCAGTTCGCGGGCGATCCGGTTCCGCTCCTCCAGGAGGGTGCGCCGCGCGCGTTCCTCGGCGGTGCGTTCCTCCTGGACGACCAGCCGGGTGCGGGCCACCCCGAGTCCGCCCAGCGCGGCGCCGACCACGACGGTGGTGACGAGGACCAGGAGCGCGAGGCGGAGGTCGCCGCCGCCGGGGCGTGGGACGCCCGCGCCGCAGACGAGCCCCGCCAGCACCGTGATCGCGAGCGCCTCGGCGGCGATCCGGGGCCGTACCCGCAGGGCCAGCAGGAACAGCGCCCCGGCCTGCTGGGCGACGGAGGCCCCGTCCCAGGGGAAGGCCGGGCCGCCGGGGACACCGGTCACGGGCACGCCGTTCGAGGGGAACACGTCGCCCTGGTGGGCCTGCGCGGCGAACGGGGTGACGGCGACCATGACGAGCAGCGACGTCCACCAGGCCGGGACCGGGCGGTAGAGCGCGACGACGAGCGACACGGACTGGGCCCCGGCGAAGAGGATGCCGAGCAGGATGCCCGTCCGGTAGTGGAAGGCGTACTGGTTCGTGGCGAGGACGAGCATGCCCACCGCGAGCAGCGTCAGCGGCACGGCGATCACCGGCCGCCATTCCAGCCAACGCGGCGCTCCCGCCCGTCCGTCCGGTTCCGCCCCGGACGTCAGGAGGTCCGCGCGCAGGGTGCGGGGCAGCCCCCGCAGCGTCCGCGGCAGCGCTCGCACGGCCCGCTCCCACGGCCTTCGCCCCGGGCGCCGCGTCGTCCCTCCCCGTCCCACCGTGTCCCCCCGATCCACGACGTGCACCTTACGACCTTGGGAGCAAGAGGGAGCGGGCTCCCGACGCCCTGCGACTCCGCCTCCCGCGTTGTCGTCGGTCACCGACGCTCCATCCCCGAGCTCTCAGCTGCGTTCGAGCAGGGGAGGCCCCATCCGCCGCCCTCCTCCGCCTTGGATTCGAAGCCCCACGACGCCGCTCGCTGATCCACTCCCCATGGTTCCCCAGGTCGTCACGGCCCGGGGATCCGGCAGGAGTCGTCGCGGCGCGGCCGGGCGGAGCGCCCTTCCCGTACGACGGTGCTCCCGGTCCGTGACCGGCCCGTCTCGTAGCCGCGGAACGCCGCCCGGCAGATCAGCAGGGCCAGGGCGAACGCGGGCAGCCAGGCCAGGCGGGCGAACACCCAGCCGGGGGTGTCGGGCGGGGTGTGCAGGCCGGGCAGGGGGGCGTCCAGCAGCAGACCGGTGACGGTGACCGCGATCATCGCCGTCTGGTGCCACAGGAATATCGTCATCGCGGAGAGGTTCGTCACCGCCACCGCCGCCCAGACCGCCGGGCGGCGCAGCACCCTGCGCAACGGTGCGAGGAGCAGCAGGGCCGCTCCGCACTGGGCGAGGCCGAAGCAGACCGCGGCCAGGGTCGGCGGATCGAGGTTGGAGATCTCCTCGCCGGGCACGCCGACCATGGTCGGCGGATAGCCGGCCCACCGCACGAGCGCGACGGCGGCAGCGGCTCCGCCGAGCAGCAGTGCCCATCCGGTCCGGCGACCGCCCAGTTCGCCCCGGGACCAGGCCGCGCCCAGGCAGTACGGCACCAGCCAGCCCGCCACCACGTTGCCCCAGGCGTACGCGCCGGGCGCGTCCGAGCCGAACCGGTGGACGTCGGTGATCAGGACGACGGCGAAGGGCCAGAGCGGATGCAGTCGCGTCACCAGCGGGGTCACCGCCGTCAGCAGCGCGAAGACCGCCACGAACCAGAGCGGGGACCAGACGAGCCGGCAGAGCGCGAGCACGGTGTCCTGGTCGGCGCCGAGGGCGAGCATCGCCGCCACCGCCACGGCCCACACGACCAGCACGACGACGACCGGCCGCAGCAGCCGGGTCAGCCGCCCGCGCAGCCACTGCCCGTGGCTCTCGCCGCGGGCGCGTGCGGAGGCGTGGCTCCGCGCGCCGACCAGCCCGCCGACCACGAAGAAGACGGCGAGGGTCTGGAACACCCAGGACAGCGGGGCGAGTGCGGGCATGGCACGCAGGGGGCTCGCGCCGTGCAGGGTGCCGCTGTCGGCGACCAGCGCGGTCACCAGCCAGTGGCCGAGGACCACGCCGAGGATGGCGAGGGCGCGCAGGGCGTCGACGGCGCGGTCGCGGTCGGCGGGGGTGGCGGCGTCGATCCGCCGGACGAGGTCACGCACGGCGGTCTCCCCCGGGTGCGGTGGCCGGGGCTGCCGCGGCCACGATCCCGGCGATGTTCCTCAGCGGCACGGAGCCGGGGCTGAGGTAGTCGCTGTGTCCGCCGTCGCCCGCTTCGAAGATCCGGGCGCCGAACGCGGGCGAGACCGGGTCGGTGCCGAATCCGATGTCCGCGAAGGGGAGCCGGAGCCTCAGGTGGGGCACGTCCGCGATCCAGTCGTCGCCGCCGCGGCCCGCCCAGACGGTGGCCGTGGTGCGCAGGTCGGCGGCCGTCGCGTAGCCGGTGCCGGGGCTTCCGTACAGAACGATGTCCTGGACGGGCAGTCCGTGCGCGGCCCTGGCGCAGACGACGGAGCCGTAGGAGTGGCACAGGAGAGCCGTCCCGGCCCCGGGCCTGAGTGCGCGCAGTTCGCGGACGAAGTCCCGGAGCGCGGGCGCCGCTTCGGCGGCCCGGCCGGGGGTGAGCGCGGCCGGGCTCACCGTGGCGGGGGTCCGGTAGCCGAGCCAGACGACGACGGCCGTTCCGTCGCCGAGTTCCTCGTGGAGGGCCGTTCCCCCGCCGCGCAACCGCCCGTAGTGGTCGAGGTCCATCCCCGCGCCGGGGACCAGTACGGCGATCCGCTCCGCGTGCGCCAGGTCGCCGAAGACCTCGGCACCACGGCCGCCGTCGCGGCCGTCGAAGGAGAGGAAGCGGCGTCCGGGCTGTGCCATGGCGCGCAGCGCGGCGGCCCGTCCGCGGTCGCCGTGGGCGGCGGCGGCCCGCTCGGCCGCCCGGATGTCCGCGCGGGTCGCGGCGTAGCGTTCGGCCAGTGCCCCGGGGGTGGCGGTGCCCAACGGGTCCCGTGCGGCCGGGGCGGGTGCCGGTACGGCCGCGGGTCCGGCGGCTCCCGCGACGGGCACCGCGACCGAGGCGGCCACCAGTGCGGCGAGCAGGCCGCGACGCAGGCGGGAGGCGCGCGGTGGGGACGGCATGACGGTGTTTCCTTCCGTACCGGACGGCCGGGTCGCCATCGGGTACCGAAGCTAGGGAAGCGGCCCCGTAGTCGGCGTCACGCCGGGGCGTGAAGCTCTCCCGTAGCTCCGGAGGACTAGGGGTATGAGGGGGCCGCCCGGCCTCTCCCGGTCTGTCCGGCAAGGGCATTGACGGGTCATTGGTACAGTCGCAGCCGGATCGTCCCGCACAGGAGGCCGACGGAGCATGGCGGTGGACGCCCTCGACACCCGCATTCTGCGGCTGCTCATCGAGCAGCCGCGGACCAGCGTCCGTGAGTACGCGCGCATCCTCTCCGTCGCCCGAGGCACCCTCCAGGCCCGTATCGACCGGCTGGAGCGGGCCGGGGTGATCACCGGAACGGGGCCGGCCCTCTCCCCCGCCGCGCTGGGCCACCCGGTGCTGGCCTTCGTCCACCTGGAGGTCACCCAGGGGCATCTGGACGAGGTCGGTGCGGCGCTGGCCTCGGTGCCGGAGATCGTCGAGGCGTTCTCGACCACGGGCGGCGGCGATCTGCTGGCCCGGGTGGTGGCCCGTGACAACGAGCATCTGGAGGACGTGATCCAGCGGTTGATCCGGCTGCCCGGGGTGGTGCGGACGCGGACCGAGGTGGCCCTGCGGGAGCGGGTGCCGCACCGGCTGCTGCCGCTGGTCGAATCGGTGGGCCGAGCGGCCGCGGCGGGCCCGGACGTGTCGGCGGGCCGGTCGCCCGGCAGGCGCTGACGCCGTATCGGGGGATCGCGAGGCGTCCCCACGCCGACGCCGGGTCCCGGAGACCGCCGGGTTCCGCAGGCCCGGCCGACCGGCGTCGGAGGTCCACCGGTGCCGGTGTCCCGGCCGGGAGCGCGGCCGGAGGACGTCGTTGGGCCGCCGTCGGCACGGCCACCGGCGCCTCACGAGCCGTCCGCGCGCCGAAACCCCCTGAAACACGGCGAATCCGCATGGGTCCGCGCGGACCGTACGGGTGGGAGCGGGGCGTGCCGTCGCGGTCCGGCGGCCCGATATCCTGATCATGCCGCGCGCCCCCCACCTCGCCCCGATCACGGTCGGGGCGCGCCGTGGCAGTCGGAGCGGCCCACAATTCGAGAATGGTGCACAGGTGCTGGTAGCTGGTCGGTACCGCTTGACGTCCCCCATCGGCCGTGGCGGCATGGGTGAGGTGTGGCGTGCCGAAGACGAAGTGCTCGGCCGCGCGGTGGCCGTGAAGCTGCTGCTGGGCGATCACGCGGACGAGTCCGCCACCGCCCGGTTCCGCCTGGAGGCCCAGACCGCGGCCCGCCTGAGCCACCCTCACCTGGTGGCCGTGTTCGACTTCGGGGCCTGGGAGGGCCGCTTCTTCCTCGTGATGGAGCTCGTCGAGGGCATCAGCCTGGGCGGTCTGCTCACCGCCGAGGAGCGGCTCGGCGCCGAGCGCGTCGCCCGGATCGCCGGCCAGGCGGCCGCGGGGCTGGCCGCGGCCCACCGGCAGGGCATCGTGCACCGCGACATCAAGCCCGGGAACCTGATGCTGGACGCCGAAGGCTCCGTCAAGATCGGCGACTTCGGCATCGCCCAGTTCGTCGACGACCCGTCGGCCGCGCTGACCACCACGGGGCAGATCGTCGGCACCAGCCTCTATCTCGCCCCCGAGCGGGCCCTGGGACGTACCGCCGAGGCGGCGTCCGACATGTACTCCCTCGGCTGCGTGATCTACCAACTGCTGCTGGGCGAGCCGCCGTTCCGCTCGGACACGGCGACCGCCACGCTCTACCAGCACGTCGACACGGCGCCCGTGCCGCTCAGGCAGCGGGGCGTCGACGTGCCTCCGGCCTTCGACTCCTACCTGCTGGGGCTGCTCGCCAAGCAGCCCGAGGACCGGCCCACCGCCCAGCAGGTCGCCGACTGGTTCCAGAGCGACGCGTGGCGGGGTCGTCCGGAGCCCATGCCGTTGTACGGGACGCCGCCCGCCGCGGCGCCGGGCGGCGTCCCGTACGCCTCGGCTCCCGCGCCCCGGCTCGGCCCCGCCCCGGCGACGGGCGGCGCACCGGAGGCACCGGGCCCGACGACGTACCGCATGCCGCAGACCGGGGGGCACCGGCGCCGCCAGCCGGCCCCGCCCGCGCCCGCCCTGCGGCTCACCACCGCCCGGGCGGCGATCAGGCGTCGGCCCAGGGTGGCCAGTGCCATCGCCGGTACCGTCGCCTTCATCGCGGCCGTGTACCTGGGGATGAGCCTGTTCGCCCCCGACTCGGGCCCGGCGGACACCCCGGACAGCGGTCCCACCGCGAACACCGGGGCCCCCGATTCCCCGGCGCCCCCCGCCCGGGACGGCGGGGACGACGAGGGCGACGAACAGGACTGAGGGGCGCACCGCAGTACCGGCGATCCGGCCGGACCCGCTCCGACGCCTTGTCGGGGCACGGCGGACCGGAACGAACTCCGCGCGCTCCCGGGGGCCTTGTACGAATCGGCCACGCGGCTTGACCAAACTTGCCAAGTCGCCGGGCGGCCTCCGCGATTCATTGACGCGGCCATGACGACGTGTGAGTGTTCGGTCGCTCGATCACGGACGACGGCGACGCGGGCGGCCGAGGCCGTGCCTTCGAACCGACGTCTGCTGTACGGCCGGACACCGCCGGTTCGAAGACACGGCCGAAGCGGATGCGACACCGCGCGTCGCTGCCCGTGATCGGGGCCCCCACCGACCCGAGGAGCCTCGATGAAACGCAGACCGTTGACGGCCGGGACCACCCTGGCCGTCCTTGCCGGAATGCTGGTCGTCAGCGGCGGCCGGCCGGCCTCCGCCGAACCCTCCCCGCCCGCCCCCACCGCCCGCGCCGCGATCCAGGCCGCGGTGTCGGCGGCCGACCGTGCCGCCGCCAGCGGTCTCGACACGCTGGCGAAGGGGCCGGACGAGCGGTACGAACGCCAGATGGTGACCCCCTGGGTCAAGGGCATGTACTCCGTCGCCTACCAGCGCACCTACCGCGGTCTGCCGGTCGTCGGCGGGGACGCCGTCGTGATGGCCGACTCCGAGGGCCGGGTGCGCGGCACGCAGTCGGCGCTCCCCCGGCGGATCGACGTACCGACCACGCCGACCGTCCCGGCCGCCACGGCCGAGAGCGTCTCCCGCAAGCGGCTCACCGCCGTGGACCGGGTGGAATCGCACCGCCTCGTGGTGCGCGCCGCGGGCAGGACCCCTCGCCTGGCCTGGGAGACGGTCCTCACCGGACGCACGGCCGAGGCGCCGAGCCGCCTGCACGTCTTCGTCGACGCGGGCAACGGCAAGGTGCTCGACAGCTACGACGACGTCAAGGCCGGTACCGGCAACAGCCAGTGGAACGGCCCCAACCCGCTGACCATCGACACCACCGCGTCGGGCGGTAGCTACTCGCTGCGCGATCCGAACCGGACCGGGCTGAGCTGCGCCGATTACAGCACCGGCGGCGTCTTCGGCAAGTCGAGCGACTCCTGGGGCACCGGCAACGCCTCCAGCAAGGAGACCGGCTGCGTCGACGTCATGTGGGCGGCCCAGCACGAGTGGAACATGCTGCGGGACTGGCTCGGCCGCAACGGGCACGACGGCAACGGCCGCAGCTGGCCGGTCAAGGTCGGTCTGAACGACGTCAATGCCTACTGGGACGGCTCGTCGGTCTCCATCGGGCACAACAACGCCAACCAGTGGATCGGCGCGATGGACGTGGTGGGCCACGAGTTCGGCCACGGCATCGACCAGTACACACCCGGCGGCGCCAACAACGAGTCCGGTCTCGGCGAGGCCACCGGCGACATCATGGGCGCCCTGACCGAGGCGTACACCAACGAGCCGACGCCGTACGACGACCCCGACTACACCGTCGGCGAGAAGATCAACCTGGTCGGCAACGGTCCGATCCGGATCATGTACGACCCCTCGCGGACCGGCGACCCGAACTGCTACAGCTCCTCGATACCCAACACCGAGGAGCACGCGGCGGCCGGTCCGCTGAACCACTGGTTCTACCTGCTGGCCGAGGGCTCCGGCCCGGGAGGCGGCAAGCCCGCCAGCCCGACGTGCAACGGCTCCTCGGTCACCGGTGTCGGCATCCAGAGCGCCGGCAAGGTCTTCTACGGCGGCATGCTGCTCAAGACGAGCGGGATGACCTACAAGCGCTACCGCACGGCCACCCTCACCGCCGCGAAGAACCTCGACGCGAGCTGTGTCCTGTTCGACCGCGCCAAGGCGGCGTGGGACGCCGTCGACGTGCCCGCGCAGAGCGGCGACCCGACCTGCACCTCCAACGGCAACAACGACTTCACGCTGTCCCTGGACCCGTCGTCCGGCTCCGTGAAGCCGGGCGCTTCGGTGACCGCCGCGGTGCGGACCACGGTCGGCTCGGGCAACGCGCAGACGGTGCAGCTGTCGGCGAGCGGTCTTCCGAGCGGCGTCACCGCCTCCTTCAGCCCGTCCTCGGTACAGTCCGGGGCGTCCTCCACGATGACCGTGTCCGCGTCGTCGTCCGCCGCTCCGGGCGCGTACACGTTCACGGTGAAGGGTGACGGCTCCCAGAGCCACACCGTCCAGTACACCCTCACGGTCGACAACGGCGGCGGCAACCCGGGCGGCGGGGTGCCCGACATCGGCGTCGCCGCCGTGCAGGCACACCTGACGCAGCTGAACACCATCGCCACCCAGAACGGCGGCAACCGCCGGGCGGGCAGCGCCGGTCACACCGCGTCGGTGGCCTATGTGAAGGGCAAGCTGGAGGCGGCCGGTTACACCGTCACCGAGCAGACCTGCACCAGTTGCACCTACCGGGGCAACAACCTGATCGCCGACTGGCCGGGCGGCCCGTCCGACCAGACCGTCATGTTCGGCGCCCACCTGGACGGCGTCTCGGCCGGCCCCGGCATCAACGACAACGGTTCGGGCTCCGCCGCGCTGCTGGAGAACGCGCTGGCCCTGGCCAAGGCGAATCCGACGATGACCAAGCACGTCCGCTTCGCCTGGTGGAACGGTGAGGAACAGGGGCTGCAGGGCTCGAAGTTCTACGTCGGACAGCTCACCTCCACCCAGCGCGCCGCCATCAAGGCGTACTACAACTTCGACATGGTCGCCTCGACCAACGGCGGCTACTTCATCAACAACCTCACCTCCGCCGCGTCCGCCCCGATGAAGGAGTACTGGGACTCGCTGAACCTCGCCCCCGAGGAGAACGTCGAGGGCCAGGGCCGGTCCGACGACTACTCGTTCCAGCAGGGCGGCATCCCCACCTCGGGCTACGCCACGGGCGCGAGCGACACCAAGACCTCGGCGCAGGCCGCCAAGTGGGGCGGCACGGCGGGCCGTTCCTACGACCCCTGCTACCACCAGTCCTGCGACACCACCGCCAACATCAACACGACCGCGCTCGACCGCAGCGCCGACGGGATCGCCTACACGGTGTGGAAGACCTCCGTCGGCAGCACCGCGCCCGTCGACGACTTCTCCGTCGCGGTCCAGCCGGCCTCCGGCAGCGTCCAGCCGGGCGGATCCGTCACCACGAGCGTGAAGACCGCGACCACCAGCGGCTCCGCCCAGACGGTGAAACTGACCGCCTCGGGCGCCCCGAGCGGGGTCACCGTCTCGTTCGAACCGGCCTCCGCGCAGTCGGGTTCCTCGTCCACCATGACCGTCTCCGCCGGGTCCGGGACCACGCCCGGCACCTACACCCTCACCGTGACCGGTACCGGCACGGCCACCCACACCACCACCTATTCGCTCGTCGTCGGCGGTGGCAGCGGCGGCTGCCAGGCGACCCAGGCAGTCGTCAACGGCGGCTTCGAGAGCGGGGTCGCCCCGTGGAGCCAGACGGACGGTGTGATCAACAACCGGACGTCGGAGAAGCCCGCGCACAGCGGCTCGTACATGGCGTGGCTCGGCGGCTGGGGCTCCACGCACACCGACACCCTCACCCAGCCCCTGACGGTCCCGGCCGGCTGCTCGACGTACCAGTTGTCGTTCCACCTGCGCACCGACACCGCCGAGTCGGCGGGCTCCCCCGCCTACGACACGCTCACCGTCAAGCTGGGCACCAGGACGCTCGCCACGTACTCCAACGCGGACGCCACGAACTCCTACGTCCAGAAGACCTTCGACGTCGGCGCGTTCGCCGGACAGACGCTCACCCTCGGGTTCACCAGCAGTGAGGACGCCTACCTGCAGACCAGTTTCGTCGTCGACGACGTGACACTGAACGCGAGCTGACGAAGCCCGCGCGGCACACCGGGCGGGGCGCATGCGTACGCGCCCCGCCCTCACCGTTCAGCGGACCACGGCCGCCAGCCGACGGGTGAAGTCGTCGTTCTCCGCACGGCCGGCGCGTCCGACGGCCAACCTGCTGAGCAGACCCCGCAGTTCGAGGCCGAGCAGCGCCGATGCCGTGACCTCCGCAGTGTCCAGCACGGGCCGGGCGATGGCGATCGCCGCCTGCGGGTCGCGGGCGCAGGCATGGGCGTCGGCCATCCGCACCAGGAGCAGTGCCCGCGCCGAGCGCATACCCGGCGGGAGCAGTTCCAGTGCGGCGCGGCTCGCCTCGACCGCGCGCAGCGCCAGCCGCCGCTCCCCGGTCGTGACGGCCAGGTCCCGCAGCGCACCGGCGGCCCCGGACTCCACCCTCAGACGCACGGAGGCGACGGACAGCCACGGCGCCTCCCCCTCGTCCCGCTCGCCGACCCGGTCCAACTGCGCCCGGGAGCGGTCGATATGCCCCAGGGCCTGCCGGATGTCGCCCCGCACCGCGTGCCCGCGCGCCAGGTAGACGTCGCTCATGGCACCGGCCCAGTCCCGCCCGGCGGCGGCCTGCCGGACGGCGCCGCCGTAGGAGAGCGCGGAGGGCGCGTCGCCCTCCAGCCGCGCCAGGGTGCTCATGTCGCTGAGCGCGGCCACCTCCGTCCCGACATGACCGGCCAGGTCCGCCCACATCAGCGACCGGTCGAGCCAGGCCATCGCCGTCGCGTTGCGGCCCCGCAGCAGCCGCAGGCACCCGGCCGACTGCGCGTACTCGGCGGCCAGTGGCGCCAGTTGACGCTGGTACGGGGCGGCGGGCAGCGCCATCCAGCGGAGCATGGCGTGCAGGGTGCGTTCGACCACGGCGGTCGCCCCGGGCCAGGCCCCTTCCTCGTCGGCGCGCAGACAGGCCGCGAGCAGCGCCGTCAGGGCGTGCACGGTGTCCGCGTCCAGCGGTGGGCGCGCGACGGCGGCCGGACCCGGCTCGCAGAAGTCCGAGTACAGCGCGACGATGTCGGCCAGCGCGGGCACGGCGCAGCCGTCGCGGCCGTGCAGCGGGCACACCAGCCCGTAGGTGGGCAGTCGTGCGGGCAGGACGACGTCCGGCGGCAGCATCGAGAGCAGGTCGCCTCCCGCCGGTTCGCCGGGCAGCGGACCCGTGCGGGCACCGGTCGTCGGCCGGCGCGTCGAGGGCCCGTCCTCCGGGACGGTTCCCGGCCCCTCCGCCTCCGCGGCCTCGCAGGCGCCGAGGAGGTCGCCGCCCGCGGTCAGCAGGTCGTCCAGCCTGCGGGCGAGCGGCAGCGGCGTCTTGCGGGTGCCGTGCTCCAGCTTGCTGATGGCGGTGTGGTCGTATCCGACACGGGCACCGACCTGGGCCTGGGTGAGCCCGGCGCGCCTGCGCCACTGGCGCAGCCGGGTCCCGAAGACCAGCCACGCCTCGGCGGTGCGGGCATCCGGCGAGGGGCCCGCGTACTCGGTCACGCGGTGCTCCGCGGAGCCGTGCGGGACGCCCCTCCCGTGCCATGTCCATGGCTCATGGCGGGAGAATAGCGAGTGCGTGTGCGCGCTGTCCCCGGTGCGTCGGCAAGACGGCGCCGCCCCGCTCCCCGCCCGGACATCCACCCCGCCCGTGCACAACCCCCGTGCTCCCCATGCCGGTTGGACCGGGCAGGGCCGCATGAAGAAGTCGCTCAACGGGCATACGACCGGTAATCCGAGTGGAGGTGGTGGCCGTGGGCCGCATCAGGATCGTCCGACGTCCGCAGCCGCCGTCACGGCCGCGCCCCCTCGACCTCCGGACCCCGTCAGGTCGGCCGCTGCCGTACTGAGTCCGCGCCCGCACGACGCGGAGCTCGGCGGGAGAAGAGCACCGGTGGTGCCCGGACCCCCTCCACGTCTCCTCCGGATCGCGGGCCCCGTTGTCGGCTGCTGCACGTCTTGGGCGGGACTCCTGTACTGCACCGTCGTCGGCGTGCCGACGGGCCGTTCCTCCTGCGACCCCGCACGCGTCGGCGCGCACCGGCGGTGCTGAGCGCGGAGGGCGCCGACGCGTGGAACCGGAGCGCGGGCGTCGCGTCCTCTTCTTCGGTGACCGCTTCCCCGCGCGCCGGGTGGCCGGGCCGGAAGTGCTCCGCCACCTCGCCGTGCGCAGCTGCGCGGGCATGCTGACGAGTGCCGTGCTCGCGCTGCTCGCCCGCGGTGCCGTCCTGGCCGGGGTGCTGGTGACCAGGCTGCCCCATCCCGCCACGGGCCCGCCGCAACCGGACGCCCGAGCAGGCGGGCGCGCTGCTCCGGCAGGCGCACGAGGAGGCCCGGGATGTCCTCACCGAACCGAGGGAGGTGGCCCGGCGGGTCCATCCGTCCGCGCTCGACGACCCGGGCCCGGTTCCGCGGCGCCCCTCCCTGATCGATGATGGGGCCCAGGGCCGCCGTCCTCGGTACGGCACCGGCCGACGCGGAATCAGGAAGAAGGGGTCCCATGCGGGAAGCGACACCGGACCGGTCTCCGTCGGACGAGGGGCCCGTTCGCGGTCCGGACGTGGAGGCCCAGGTCATCGTGGTCGGGGCGGGGCCCGCGGGCTCGTCGGCGGCCTTTCATCTCGCGCGGGCGGGGGTCGACGTCCTGCTCCTGGAGAAGTCCGGTTTTCCCCGGGAGAAGGTGTGCGGGGACGGTCTGACGCCTCGCGCGGTGCACCAGCTCATCCGGATGGGCGTCGACATCAAGGCTCCGGGGTGGACGCGTTCGCGCGGGATGCGCTGGGTGGCCGGAGGCCACCGGGTGCACATCGACTGGCCGTCGCTCGGGCGCTATCCGGATTTCGGGCTGACCCGCAGCCGGCACGACTTCGACGACATCCTGGCCCGGCACGCCGTCGCCGCGGGGGCCCGGCTGCGCACCGGCGTGAAGGTGACCGGGCCGTCGACCGACCGGGCCGGGCGCGTCACGGGCGTCACGGCCACCACGACCGCGACCAAGGAACCGCTGGCGTTCCGCGCGCCGATCGTGGTCGCCGCCGACGGCGCATCGGCCCGCCTCGCCATCGCCCTGGGGCTGCAACGGGACGCGCGCAGGCAGATCGCGACGGCCGCCCGCCGCTACTACCGCAGCCCGGAGCGCTCCCGGGAGGAGTACCTGGAGCTGTGGGCCGATCTGCGCTTCCCGGACAGCGACGACTACCTCCCGGGCTACGGCTGGATCTTCCCCATGGGCGACGGCCGGGTCAACGTCGGTCTGGGTGCGCTGCCCCACCGCAAGCGCGGTTCGGCCGATCTGCGCGCGGCGCTGGACCGGTGGCTGGACCGCACCCCGAGCGCGTGGGGGCTGAGCGAGGAGAATGCCGAGGGTCCCGTGCGGAGCGCGGCTCTTCCGCTGGGCTTCAACCGTCATCCCCTGTACACCCGCGGACTCCTCCTCGTCGGCGACTCCGGGGGCATGATCAGCCCCTGGAACGGTGAGGGGATCGGGCAGGCCATGGAGGCGGGGGAGGTCGCGGCCGAGACCGCCGCGCTCGCGCTCGCCCTCCCCCCGGGCCCCGGCAGGGAGCGGGTGCTGCGCGGCTATCCCGTGGAGATGAACCGCCGCTGGGGGCGCTACTACCGCCTCGGCAACGCGGCCGCCGACCTCGTCTTCAGCCGGTCGGGGTTCCAGCCGGTCCTCAACCGGTACGTGATGGGGTCGCCGTTCCTGCTGAACACCCTCGCCCGGCTGCTGACCAACCTCACGGACCGGCCCTCGCGCGATCTTGTCGACCACCTGCTGAACGGTGTCGTACGCGTCGTGCCGGAACCGAGGATGCGGACCGGACGCTGAGCCGGGGCGTGCGTCACCGCGCGTCGCGCCGCCGCCCGCCGGCCGGAGTCGGCTCCCGGTGCCGTCGCCCGCGACAGCTGCCGTCGGGCGTCCGCCAGGGACGACGGGACAGCCCTCAGGACCGGCGGCGGGGCCTTTTGCGCCCGCTGCCGCCCTTGGTGCCGCCGCCGGAGGTGCCGCGCCGGCCCTTGCCGGTCGTTTGACCGGCCGACTTGCCGGCCGCCCTGCCCGCGCCGCCGGCCGAGGGCTTGCGGCGCGCGCCGCCCGTGCGCGGGCTCTCGTCCTTCGGCTGCGCCGGGGTCCTGGGACGGCCCCGCGTGCTGTTGACGGTCCGGCCGCGGACGATGCCGATGAAGTCGTCCACCAGGTCCGTCGTCTCGTCCTCCGGCCACGACAGCGCGACCCGCGACTGAGGGGCGTCGGTCACCGTCCGGTAGGTGAGGTCCTTGCGGTGGTGGAGGCGAGCGAGCGACTGCGGAACGACGAGGAGGCCCACTCCGGCCGCCACCAGTTCGACGGCGTCCCCGGTCGTGGCGGGGCGCTCGATCGCGGGACGTCCCGGCGGGCGCTCCCAGTCGAGGGTGTCGTCGAGCGGGTGCAGCACGATGTCGTCGGCGAGATCCTCCGTGGAGACCTCGTCGGCCGCCGCGACGACGTGGTCCTTCGGCACCACCACGACCGTCGTCTCCGTGTAGAGCGGGATCGCGCTGAGGCCCGTCCGGTCGGTCGGCAGCCGCAGCAGCCCGGCGTCGGCGCCGCCGTCCCGCAGCAGGCCGGCCGCCTCGGCGGCCGGCACCGCGACGAGCTCCAGCGGAACGTCGGGCAGCCGTTCGCGCCAGATCCGCACCCACTTGGCGGGCGTCACCCCCGGGGCATGGGCGAGCCGGAACACGGGGGCTTCTTCGGAGCTGGTCACCCCGCAAGGTTACCGGCCCTGGTCAGAGGCGGTGCGCACGCTCGATACCCTGGACACCATGACGTCGCACAAGACCGCCCAGACGATGAAGCCCGCGACCGCGGCGAAGAAACTGGGTGTGTACCTCGAGGCCACCCCCGCCGCGTTCCGGGAGGGTGTCGTCTCGCGCACCGAACTGAACGCGCTGCAGTCCGATCCGCCCGAGTGGCTGCGCGAGCTGCGACGCAACGGCCCGCACCCCCGTCCCGTGGTCGCGGCGAAGCTGGGGGTCTCCATCTCGGGTCTCGCCCGCGGCGGGATCACGGACGCGCTCACCACGGAGCAGATCGAGGAACTGAAGAAGGAGAACCCCGACTGGCTCCAGCGGGAGCGCACCACCCAGGCGGAGGTCCGGAAGGAAGCGGTCCGCATCAAGGAGAAGCAGGCGCAGAAGGAGAAGCGCGCGGAGGACTCCGGACGGAGCGCCGACCCGCGCGACTGACTCCCGCGTGTCGCGACGGCCCCCGGGCCGTCGCGAGGGAGCTTTCCAGCCCCCCAAGGGCCCATTCGGCATACCATCCCTCCATGACCCGTGCGACTCTGGTGAACGTCCGCCCCTGGGGCGCCGAGCCCGTGGACATCGTGATGTCCGGGGCCGCGATCGAGGCCGTGGTGCCCGCGGGCCGGGCGAGCGGCGGCGGCGAACGCATAGAAGGCGGCGGGCTCTTGGCGCTGCCCGGCTTCATCAACGCGCATGCCCATGTGGACAAGAGCTGGTGGGGGCAGCCCTGGGTCCCGTACGGCGGCGAGGCCACGACGCAGGGTCGTATCGCCCACGAACGCGCGACGCGCGACGGGCTTGGTATCCCGAACGCGGCCTCGACCACTGCGGTGCTCCGCGAGTTCCTCCGGCACGGCACGACGGCGGTGCGCAGCCACGTGGACGTCGACCTCGGTGTCGGGCTGCGCGGCATCGAGACCGTTCGCGAGGCGGTGGACTCCCTCGGTGGTGCCATCGAGGTGGAGATCGTCGCGTTCCCGCAGGACGGCGTGGTCCGCCGTCCCGGGGTGCTGGATCTGCTCGACCGCGCGGCCTCGGCCGGAGCGACGAGCATCGGCGGCATCGACCCCGCGTCCATCGACCGTGATCCCGTGGCACAGCTCGACGGACTGTTCGCGGTCGCGGAGCGGCGTGGCGTGGGCCTCGACATCCATCTGCACGACGGCGGGGAACTCGGCGCGTTCCAGTTCGAGCTCATCATCGACCGCACCCGGCGCTCCGGGCTCCACGGCAGGGTGACGATCTCCCACGGCTTCGCCCTCGGGGAGCTTCCGGCGGAGCGCCGGCAGGACCTGCTCGACGGCTGCGCGGAGACCGGCATCGCCTGGACGACCGTGGCCCCGCCCCGTACCGCGCCGCTCCCCTGGCGCGGGATGCGGGAACGCGGTGTCCCGCTCGGTCTCGGCACCGACGGAATCCGCGATCTGTGGTCGCCGTTCGGCGATGGCGACCTGCTGCGCGTGGCCCTCGGCTTCGCACGGCTCCACGGCCTGCGCACCGACGAGGACCTCGCCCACGCGGTGGAGCTGGCCTCCACCCGCGCGGCCGGGTTCGTCCACCGAGCGGTCCACGACCTCGTCGCGAGGGCACGCGCGGACATCGTCCTGGTCGACGCCGAGAACACGCAGGACGCCCTCGTCCGCGCGCCGCGCCGGCAGCTCGTGATCTCCGGCGGCCAGGTGGTCGTGCGCGACGGCGAGCTGCGGGTCTGACGTTCCCGGAAGGGCGCGGGGCCCGACGCCCGGGCGGCTCAGTACCCGCTCGGGCGCACCAGCCCCGTCTCGTAGGCGTGGATCGCGGCCTGGGTGCGGTCGCGCACGCCCAGCTTGGCCAGGATGCGGCTCACATGCGTCTTCACGGTCTGCTCCGCCACGACCAGACGCTCGGCGATCTCCGCGTTGGACAGGCCCTGCGCGATGAGGGCGAGGACCTCGGTCTCGCGTTCCGTGAGGTTGCCGCTGCGTGACGTGGAGGGACCGCGGGGAACGTCGGAGATCCGGGAGAACTCGGCGATGAGGCGCTTGGTGATGTTCGGCGAGAGCAGTGCCTCGCCGGCCGCCACCACCCGTACGGCATGGGCGAGTTCCGTGGCCGAGGCGTCCTTGAGCAGAAATCCGGACGCTCCGGCGCGCAGCGCCTCGTACACGTACTCGTCGAGGTCGAAGGTGGTCAGGACGAGCACCCTGGTGGCGGACGACGACGCGGTGACGCGTCGGGTCGCCTCGATGCCGCCGACCCCGGGCATCCGTATGTCCATCAGTACGACGTCGGGGGCGAGTTCGGCTGCCTTGGCGACGGCGTCGGCGCCGTCCACGGCCTGCCCGACGACCTCGATGCCAGGTTCGGCGTCGAGCAGCACCGTGAAGCCCTGACGGACCATCACCTGGTCGTCGGCGATCAGCACACGGGTGGTCGTCACGGAGGGCCTCCAGAGGATCCGGCGGTTGTGCGGGGAGCCGCCCGGGCGGCGACACGATCATCCCGCAGTCCCGTTACGGAGGACACCGGGGCCGTGCCGCCCCGGGTCCCGGACAACGCCGGGGCGGGGCGGGAGAGTTCCGGCCGATGCCGCGGAAGCGATTCCGGCGCAGGGACGTTCTCCGACACGGGCCGGGGCGTCCTTCGACCGTGGGCGACGGGGACGCGGGCGGGCACGGTGCCCCGTGCGGCGAGGGCGCGGTGCGTACACGTACGCTCCCCGTCCGGCGCCCCCGAGGGCTGCCGGACCGGGCGCGGGGCCCGCGGAGCCCGGGGCGTGCGACCGGGGCGGTCAGGGCTTGCGCGCCACTCCGGCGTACATGTTCGTCGTGGTGGCGGGCGGTTCCTCGCCTGCCGGAGGCCGCCACGAAGTCATCGGCACGACACCGGGGTCCACCAGGTCCAATCCGGTGAACAGCCCCTCGACCTCCGCCCGGTCGCGCAGGTACATGGGGATGCCGCGCTCGGTGTACTCGCGCGCGAGGGCCTTCGAACCCGGCGCGAGATCGGCGGTGGCGAGCGTGACCGCCAGATGGCTTCCGGGCGCGAGCGGTTCCATCAGCGTCTCGACCAGGCCCTGTGCGTCCGCGACGAACTGGAGCATGGCGATGACCGTCACCGCGACCGGCCGCGTCAGGTCGAGGGTTTGGTGGAGGGCCGGGTCGGCCAGGAGGGTGCCGGGGGCGTTCATGTCGCTCTGGATGTACGCGGTCCGGCCCTCGGGGGTGCTGCGCATCAGTGCGTCGGCGTGTGCGAGGACGACCGGGTCGTTGTCGACGTAGACGATCCGCGCCTCGGGGGCCACGTCCTGCACGACCTGGTGCAGGTTGGGTTCGGTCGGGATGCCGGTGCCGATGTCGAGGAACTGGCGCATCCCGGCCTCCGTCGCCAGCCAGTGCGCCATGCGGCGCATCGCCGCCCGGTTCGCCAGCATGCTCGTGCGCAGACCGGGCCAGGCCCTCAACGAGGCCTCGGCCGCCAGGCGGTCCACCTCGTAGTGGTCCTTGCCGCCCAGAATGCAGTCGTACACCCGTGCCGAATGGGCCCGGCCGCCGACCCGTTCGGTCTCCCGCTGGTTCATGCTCCACCGCCTGGTTCGTCGTCGTTCTCCGCGCCCGGTCGGCGCGGCGGGCGCGGCCCGCGCAGGTTCGGGCCACGCAGGTGCGTCGGTCGCAACGCGGTGCTCAGGAATAGAAGTTGCGCTGCCACCGGTGCCGGGCCAGCACGGCGAGCTGCTCCGCGGTGAGCGAACGCCCGTCACTCACTGCCGTGTTGCGCTCGACGTTGCGCGCGCTGCGCATGCCGGGGATGACGGTGGAGACCTCGGGCGAACTCAGCACGAACCGCAGGGCGTACTCCGCGATCCCGTCCGTCGGGACACCGAGGTCGGCGGCGATCGCGGCCACGCGCCGTTCGACCTGTGCCGGGCGGTCGTCGCGGAAGTACCGCCCGCGCCAGTCCCCTTCGGGGAACGTCGTGCCCGCGGTGATGCGACCGGTCAGACCGCCCTCGTCGAGCGGCACCCGGACGATCACGCCGACGCCGTGCTCCGCACAGGCCGGCAGCAGTTCGTCGGCCGGTGCCTGGTCGAAGACGTTGTAGATGACCTGCACGCTGTCCACGGCGCCGCTGCGTACGAGCGCGAGCGCGCTGTCGGGCCGGTGGTCGTTGACGGAGACGCCGAACAGGCGGATCTTCCCCTCCTGTTTGAGCGCGCCGATCGTCTCCAGCCAGTCGCCGCGGCCGACCCAGTCGTCGCTCCAGACGTGGAACTGCAGGACGTCGAAGTGGTCCAGCCCCGATACGCGCAGACTGGTCTCCAGGCTCTCGCGGATGTGCTCGCCCGGGAACGTCTCGGCCGGGTCGATGCCCTCGGGGGCCGGCCACATCCGGTTCTTCGGCGGCACCTTGGTGGCGACGAGCACCTCGTCGCCCGGCCGTTCGCGCACGACCCGGCCGACGATCCGTTCGCTCTCGCCGTAACCCCGGGCGGTGTCCACGAAATTGACCCCGAGTTCGACGGCGCGGTGCAGGGCGCGCACGGACTCGCTCTCCGTGGCCCCCACCCAGGCGGACTCGCCGATGCCCCAGGCGCCGTAACCGATCTCGGACACCGACAGCCCACTGCGTCCCAGCGCGCGACAGCGCACAGTCGTCCTCCTCGTCGTCGTCCCCTTCCCGGCGGCGCCGTCGCGCTCACCGGGCAATCCCCCTCGACGATAAGCGACTTGGGGCTGATGTGACGGGTGGGTTTCGCGAAGACCGCCACCGCGGCGCGCGCACGACGGACCCGCCACGGTGGGGAGCGGGCTCACCGGGCGGCGGCGCCGGTACGACGCCGCTCGACGGCCCGGCCGACGTCCTCCTCCAACACGTCGGCGTCGATGGCGAACGCGGCGGCTGAACCCGCGCCGGCGGCGGGGACGACCTGGGCCCGGGTCGACGACGTTGCCGACGGCCCATACACCCGGGACCGCGGTGCGGCCCCGCGCCGGACCGCGCTCGCAGGAGGAACCGGAATCCTGACCGCCGCCGCGTGCGAAGGCGGTCTCCCCCGGCGCCGCGCCCCGTTCAGCCGCCGGCTCGACGGCCGACGAGCTCCCGCCCGGTCCGCGCGATGTGGGTGCGGGAGATGCCGGCCGCGTCGAGCAGTTCGGCGCTGGTCCCGGAACCCGGCAGGTCGCGTACGGCGAGATGGGCGAACACCGGGGTCAGCCGCTGCGCGGCGAGCGCGGACAGCACGGCCTCGCCGATGCCTCCCTCGGGGTGGTGGTCCTCCGCGACGACCAGTGCTCCGGTGTCCCGGGCGGCGCGGGCGAGCGTGTCGAGGTCGACCGGCTTGACGGAGTACAGGTCGACGACGCGCGCGGGGACACCGTCGGCGGCCAGCACGTCCGCCGCGGCGAGGCATTCGTGGAGGGTGACGCCCGCACCGACGAGGGTGACCCGGTCGTCGGGGCCGGAACGCAGGGTCTTGGAACCGCCGACGGGGAACGTCTCGTCGGGTGCGTAGAGGACGGGGTAGGCGCCCCGGGTGGTGCGCAGGTAGGAGATGCCGTCCAGGTAGGCCATGGCGGCGGTCAGGGCGGCGGCGGACGTCGCGTCGGAGGGGTAGAGCACGGTGGAGCCGTGGACGGCGCGCATCATGGCGAGATCCTCCAGACCCATCTGGGAGGGCCCGTCGGCGCCGATCTCGACCCCGCAGTGGGTTCCGCACAGGCTCATCGAGATCCCGGAGACGGCCGCCATGCGGATGAAGTCGTGGGCCCGGGTGAGGAAGGCGGCGAAGGTGGTGGCGTAGGGGCGGTAGCCGCGCGCGGCCATGCCGACCGCGGACGCGATCATCTGCTGTTCGGCGATGTAGGTCTGGAAGTACCGCTCGGGATGGGCCTTGCCGAAGTCCTCCGCGTGGGTGGAGTTGCCCACCTCGGCGTCCAGGGCCAAGATGTCGGGCCGGTCGCCGACCGCGGCGAGCGCCTTGCCGAAGGCGACGCGGGTGGCGACGGTCTCGCCGGTCCGGAACTGCGGCAGCACGACCCGCACCGGGGCGGGCGGGGCGACCACGGGGGCCGCGGGCGGCCGGTGGCCGCGCACGGTGAGGTGGCGTACCCCGCCGAGTTCGGCGACGGCACGGGCGGCGAGGTCGTCGGGCAGCACCTTGCCGTGCCAGCCCTCGGCGTCCGCGATCTCGAAGACGCCCTGGCCCTTGACGGTGCGGGCGACGACGACGGTGGGGGCCTGCCCGTCGCGCGCGGTGGTCAGGGCCTCGTCGACGGCCTCGAGGTCGTGGCCGTCGACGACGAGGGCGCGGCAGCCGAACGCCTCGGCGCGGCGGGCGTAGGCGCCGGTGTCCCATCCCAGCTCCGTGGGGCCGCGCTGGCCGAGCCGGTTGACGTCGATGATCGCGACGAAGTTGGCCAGCCGGTGGCGGCCCGCCTTGTCCAGGGCCTCCCACACCGAGCCCTCGGTCATCTCGCTGTCGCCGCACAGGACCCACACGCGGTACGGCTCGTGCTCCAGATCGCGTCCGGCGAGCGCGATGCCGACCCCGTACGCGATGCCCTGGCCCAGCGATCCGGTGGCCGCGTCCACCCAGGGCAGCACCGGAGTGGGGTGCCCCTGGAGGCGGCCACCGGCGCGGCGGTAGGTGGTCATCAGCTCCTCCTCGCCGATCGCGCCGGCGGCGAGGAACATCGCGTACAGCAGGGGCGAGGCGTGTCCCTTGGAGAAGATCAGGTGGTCGTTGGCGGGGTTGTGCGGGTGCTGCCAGTCGTAGCGCAGATGGCGGGTCATGAGGACGGCCATCAGGTCGGCGGCGGACAGGCTGGAGGTCGGGTGCCCGGAACCGGCGGAGGTGCTGGCGCGAACGGAGTCGACGCGCAGTTGCTGGGCCAGTTCGAAGACCTCGTCCAGGCCGCCGTCGGGTCCGAGGGGGGTGCGGGTGTTCTCGGCCGTCATCACGGCCTCCTCTCGTCCGGTCCTCCGCCTCCCGTCCGCCACCTCCCGACGGTCCGGTTCCGCGTTCCGGGCGTTCCACGGCCGTCGGCGCGCGGCCACGGGGCGGCGCGCCCGGGAGCGGGGCGGCACAGCGGGGCACGGCACCGTGCCCCTTGCCGACCGTATGTCCCGGGCGCGCGGGCCGCGATTCAGAGCCTGCCGGGTGGCCTTCGGCCGGAAGCCGGACGCGGCACGGCGCGCGGTGCCAAGGCGCCGGAAACGTGCGCACCTGGGCGTGGCCGCACCGGTCACCGGTCCCCCGACGGGCCCTCAGGCGCGGGACGGTCCGACGGTGCGGTCCAGGAGGGCCAGCAGCGCGGTCCAGTGACGCTCGTCCGCGTCGCGGTCGTACGCGGCGGTGTCCGCCTGGGTGAATCCGTGCCGTGCCCCGGCATAGACCTCGCCGCGGTGACGCACGCCCGCTGCGGTGAGAGCCTCGTCGAGGCGGGCGATCTGCTCGGGCGGCAGCGCGGGGTCCTCGTCGGCGTGGCCGAAGTACAGCTCCGCGGTGATCCGGTCGGCGAGCAGATGGGGGCTGTCGGCGGAATCGGTGGCCAGCCGCGCGCCGTGGAAGCCGGCCGCGGCCGCGATCCGGTCCGGGTACGTGCCCGCGGTGCGCAGGGCGAGGCCGGCGCCCATGCAGTACCCGGTGACGGCGACCGGCCCGTCGGCGGCCGCGGGGCAGTCCGCCAGCCACGTCAGGTAGGCGTCCGCGTCGCGCATCGCCAGGTCGGGGGTGAGCGAGCGCAGGATCGGCCCGAGGCGCTCGAAGATCTCCGGACGTGCGGCCGGATCGATGAAGTCGGGCAGTTCGACCACCGGGGCCCGGCCGTGGCGGTGGAAGACGTTGGGGACCAGGACGGTGTATCCGGCTCCGGCGAGACGGTCGGCCATGCTGCTGAGCCGGGGCCGGAGTCCGAAGGCGTCCATGTAGAGGAGGACCGCGGGATGCGGTACTCCGTCGTCCGGGTGGACCAGATAGGCGTCGGCGACGCCGTCCGGTGTGGCGATGTCCACGGACGTCCCGTGCACGGCGGTCATGGGCGGTTCCCTTCACTTCTCGCTTGTGGCGGCTCTTCGTGCTCGCGGCGGTTCTTCCCGGTCGTGCCGCCGCCCGGCGCGCGGGCACGGCCGGGCGGAAGGTGACCGGCGCCCCGGCGGGAGCGGGCGGCGCCGACCATGTCATGAGCACTGTTCCGGTCCCCCGACTCGGTATCGTCGAGCGGCAGCCTCGGTCGAAGAACAGTACTCGGGCGGACAGCAGGTGCGGTTTCCGGCAGGGGACCAGGACGGTGAAGGATGCGGAACCCCGATGACAGACAACTCCGACATGATCGAATTCGTTCGGGCGCGTCTCGCCGAGGAGGAGCGGATCGCGCAGGCGGCGGGCGGGGACAGCTGGCGCTGCCCGTCCGGGATGTCCGGCGAGGTCCACGACCGGACCGGTGCCATCACGTTCAGCCTGCGCGGTCACGGTTTCGATCAGCACATCGCCCTCCAGGACCCCGCGCGCACCCGCCGTCGCATCGAGACGAGCAGGGTTCTCCTCAACGAGTACGCGGAGGTGGCCGACCAGGACACCGACCGTCCCGACCACGACTTCTCGTCCGGCCGCGCGGTCGGTCTCGGTTTCGCCGTGCGGCAGCTGGCCGCGGAACACGCGGGCCATCCCGACTACCGGGCGAAGTGGCTGCCGCGGTTCATCCACTAGTACTGCAATCACAGTTGCAGGTTGTGGCCTCGGCGTTTGTAGTGACTGCGGCGGGCCCGGGTCTGGCTGAGGCGTCTCCACCATGACCAGC